>CAYTET010000015.1:0-8091 GCA_964436975.1 uncultured Erysipelotrichaceae bacterium | reverse complement strand
ATTTGCTTCGCTGCCTGTTTTGCCTTCGGTAGAAGCTTTGATAATTTCTTCATCGCCGACAGCCGGGTTGAGATCGGTCAGAATCTCAAGATGGGCAATCAGTATCTGCGCGGCTAATGCCAGCGCTTCCTGCGGCTTGACAGAGCCGTTAGTCCAGATGCCCATGGTCAGACGGTCATAATTGGTATCCTGCCCGACACGGGTCGGTTCAACTTCGAAGGACACACGGCTGACCGGTGAATACAGCGCATCGGTATAGATTGTGCCGATGCCCTGAGATGAATTCTGATATAAAGACTTATTAACATCAGCGCTGACATAGCCGCGCCCTTTGCGAGCCTTTAATTCCATCTCCAGCTTGCCGTTCTTTGACAGAGTGGCAATAACCTGCTCCGGATTCAGCACCTTGACCCCGGTCGGACAGATTATATCCGCCCCCGTAATGGTCTTCGGACCGACGGCATCAATATGCATGGTGTACGTCGCATCATCGCTGACTTCCAGAATCAGATTCTTGATATTCAGAACGATTGCCGTGACATCTTCCACGACCCCGGGAATAGCTGTAAACTCATGAAATACGTTTTCGATCTTGATCGAATACACGGCTCCGCCGGGCATTGATGATTTAAGCACCCGGCGCATGGCATTGCCGATAGTTGTGCCGAAGCCTCTTTCCAGAGGTTCCATGACAAACTTGCCGTAGTGTTCGTCTTCAACGTACTCTTCGATTTTGAAGTTTGGTTTTTCGAATTGCTGCATCAACTATTCCTCCTCTTTCTTTTAACCACGCGGCCGTTTCGGAGGGCGGCATCCGTTATGGGGGATAGGTGTCACATCATTGATGACAGTGATTTCCAGACCCGCTGTCTGCAAAGAACGGACTGCTGCTTCACGTCCGGGACCGGGTCCCTTGACATTGACCTCAACCTGCTTCATGCCGTGATCAACAGCTGCCTTGGCAGCTGCTTCAGCGGTAACCTGGGCAGCGTAAGGAGTTGATTTACGCGAACCCTTGTAGCCTAATGCGCCGGCGCTTGACCAGGCAATGGCATTTCCGCTTTCGTCACAGATAGTGACAATAGTGTTATTAAATGTTGAATGGATATGGGCAACACCGCGCGCCACGTTCTTACGGGCTTTGCGCTTGCCGGTGGTTTTCTTTGCCGCTGCTGTATTATTAGCCATTTTTTATTTTACCTCCCTGCGCCTTACTTCTTCTTGTTGGCCACTGTCTTACGCGGACCCTTGCAGGTGCGGGCATTGGTCTTGGTACGCTGTCCATGGCACGGCAAACCTTTGCGGTGGCGAACCCCGCGGAAGCAGCCGATTTCCATTAAGCGCTTGACATTCAAACTGACTTCACGGCGCAGATCGCCTTCGGTTTTGATCTTATCGACCAGAACACGAATGGCATTGACCTGCTCTTCGCTGAGATCTTTAACGCGGATATCGCCGCTGATCTTGGCCTCGGCCAAAACCTTCTGCGATGTCGTCAAGCCAATTCCGTAAATATAAGTTAAGGCGACTTCGACCCGCTTGTCACGGGGTAAGTCGACGCCAGCTATACGAGCCATATTTCTCTTTTCCTCCCCTTAGCCCTGTCTCTGTTTGTGCTTAGGATTCTCACAAATAACCATGACACGGCCTTTGCGTCTGATCACACGGCATTTGTCGCAGATCGGTTTTACTGATGGTCTTACTTTCATTTTGGGTGCCTCCTGTATTACTTATGTCTGAAAGTTATACGCCCACGTGTTAAATCGTAGGGTGAAATTTCGACGGTTACACGATCGCCCGGTAGAATGCGGATGTAGTTCATCCGGATTTTACCGGAAACGTGGGCCAGGATTTCGTGCCCGTTTGGCAATTTCACTTTAAACATCGCGTTTGGCAGCGTGTCAACGACAACGCCATCGATTTCAATAACGTCCTGTTTTCCCATTTATCTTGTCAAAAGCCTCCTTTTGGGAAAGTCTCATCCAAGATTTTCTTGACAGCTTCCCATACCTGCGCAATGTCTTTAGCGGCATCAACATCAGCCAGCACACCTAACTGGCGGTAATGCTGTAAAACCGGCTTGGTCTCTTCTTCATAAAGATCCAGGCGGGTCTGCAGCTTCTGCCGGTTGTCATCTTCGCGCTGATAAAGCTGACCGCCGCACTTGTCACAGATCCCCTGCACGGCAGGCGGATTTGAAACAAGATTGTATATCGTCTTGCACTGACGGCAGATCCGCCGGTTCTCAATCCGCTCGATCAGGACATCCGAATCGATGTTCAGGTTGATAACCAGCTCTATCGGCCGGTTCAGCAGCGCACACTGTTCGTCACAGGCCAGAGCCTGTCCCAGCGTCCGCGGAAAACCGTCCAGAAGATAGCCTTCAGCACAATCGTTCTGCCCGAGCCGCTTGGCTACCATGGCGATAGTTACCTCGTCAGGAACCAAACGGCCGGCTGAAACGTATTCTTTGGCCTTGCGGCCCAACTCGCTGTCTGCACTCATTTCTGCGTGAAACATGTCGCCGGACGAGATATGCGGTATGTGGCAGTACTCTTCAATCTTTTCAGACATTGTACCTTTGCCGGCACCGGCCGGTCCCATAATCAGCATATTGGCCATTTTCTGTTACCTCCGCAGCGGATTGGTATTGACGAATCCGCGGTATTCTTTCTGGGTCAGCTGATCCAGCAGATCCTTTACCGTTTCCAAAGCGACACCGACCACGATTATGATGGAAGTTCCGCCCATGGTGATATTGGAAGAGATGGTTGTAAACTTGCTCAGAAGATAAGGCAGCAGAGCAATAAATACTAAGAAGAACGCGCCTAACAGGGTAATGCGGTTAAGCACTTTGGCGATGTATTCCTGGGTTTCCTTGCCCGGACGGATGCCCGGGATATAGCTGCCGGCCTTGTTGAGTTGCTCGGTAATCTTGCCGGGGTCAACCTGCAGATTCGTATAGAAGAAAGTGAACAGGAAGATCAATACGGCATAGATAGCCAGACAGCCCCAGTTGGAGAAGTCGGAGATGTAGTCGAATATTTTGACCAGCGTCTCGGAAAAGCCCGACGACTTATACCATGAGGCATTCTCAATCAGCGTCATGATGGTTTTCGGAGCCACCATGATGGATGAGGCAAAGATAACCGGAATAACGGAAGCAGAATTTATCTTCAGCGGCAGAAAGTTGACATTGCGGCTTCCCCGTCTCATGCCGGAGGAAGTATACTGAATGCTGATCTTTCGGACGGCCGTTGACATGAAGATAACCAGAATGATAATTGCCAGATACATAATGATCAACAACGCAAACTCAATGACACCTTTGACGACAATGCTCGACTGCGCTGTTGTGTCGACCAGTGCTTCAAAAGATGAAGTGAACTGATAAGGCAGGTTAGCGACGATACCGGCAAAAATAATCATCGAGATGCCGTTGCCGATGCCGTGAGCCGCAATCCGGTCGCCGATCCAGACCAGAAACAGTGAACCGGCCGTCAGAATTGTGGCGGTATACAGATAAGCCGAAATAGAACTGTCTTTAAGAATGCCGTAGGAGTTATCAAAGGTCAGCGTCAGGGTATAAGCCTGAACAAAGCCCAGGACAACCGTCAGATAGCGGGTAATCCGGTCCATCTGCTGACGGCCTTTCTCGCCATTGCGGGCCATTTCAGCCAGCGGCGGGATAACATCCATAGCCAATAGTTCAATGACGATGCTGGCGGTAATATACGGACCGACACCCATCGAGAAGATGGTAAAGTTCTGCCACTGGCCGCCGCCCAGCATATTCATCATGTTAATCAGTGAATTGCCGGACAGACCGGAGGTCAGCTTGGATGTATCAATATTGGGAATCGTAATGCCGGCACCCAGTCTGAACACAAACAGCATGGCTAATGTGAACAGAATTTTCCGGCGGATCTCCTTATTCTTGAATAAAGAGACAATTGTTTTGATCATGTCAGATTACCTCAGCTTTGCCGCCGGCTTTTTCAATCATGGCCGCCGCGCTCTTTGAGAACTTGTGCGCCCTGACATTAATCCCCTTTTCTAATTCACCTTCACCCAGTATTTTGACTGCCTTGACTGATTTGACCAGTCCGGCCGCCTTCATTTCTTCCGGGCCGACACTGGCATTGGCTTCAAACTTGGTGTTCAAAGCTGCCAGATTGACGGTCTCATATTTCTTTTCAGCCCACTTGTGGGAGAAACCGCGCTTAGGCAGGCGTCTGGCCAGCGGAGTCTGACCGCCTTCGAAGCCTACCTTGCCCTGGCCGCCACTGCGGGCTAACTGTCCCTTGTGGCCTTTGCCGGCTGTCTTACCATTGCCGCTGCCGACGCCGCGTCCCAGACGGTAGCCGTCTTTGCGCGAACCTTCGGTCGGTTTTAACTCATGTAATTTCATAGGTCTGCTCCTTTGCTAATGACGGATCTCGGAAGGCTTTTTGCCGCGAAGGGCTGAAACCTGTTCCAGAGTCTTCATTTCTTCCAGGGCATCCAGAGTTGCCCGGACCGCATTAATCGGCGTACGGGTTCCGATGCATTTGGAAATAACATCCTTAACCCCGGCCAGCTCAAGCACGGCTCTGACCGGACCGCCGGCGATAACGCCGGTTCCTTCAGCAGCCGGTCTTAAAACGACCCGGCCGGCGCCGTATTCGCCAACAAAATCATGCGGCAGAGTGGTGCCAACCAGATTAACCTTGGTAATATTGTGCTCGGCCTTTTCCGTAGCCTTCTTAATGGCATCAGGAACTTCCTTGGCTTTGCCGGTGCCGAAGCCGACCCGGCCCTTCTTATCTCCGACAACGACTAACGCCGCAAATCTCATCCGGCGTCCGCCCTTGACAACTTTGGTGATGCGGTTGATCTTAACAACCCGGTCTTCAAATTCTTTATCCTGGTCGCGGCCGCGGCGGGGTCTGCCGTTGCGGTCACCGCCCGGACGGCGGTTGCCATTGAAACTGCGGCGGTTATTGTTGTTATAACCGCGGTTTTCGGCAGGTGCCGGCTGAGAGGCAGCAGCCTGACTAACCGGTTTTTCCGCAGCCGTTTGTTCGGCTGGTTCAACGACAGCTTTAACTTCGGTGTTTTCAGCTTGTGTGTTTGTCATATGCTCCCTCCTTAGAAATCCAGCCCGGCAGCGCGGGCAGCTTCAGCTAATGCCTTGACACGGCCGTGGTAGACATAGCCACCCCGGTCAAATACAACTTTCTTGATATCCTTGGCTAAAGCCAGCTTGGCAATTTCCTCGCCGACTTTCTTGGCCGCTTCGATATTGCCGCCGTTTTCCAGCTTCATGGCTACCGAATCAGCAGCTACCAGGGTCTGACCTTTGGTATCATCGATGATCTGGGCATGAATATTGGCGTTGGAACGGAATACATCCAGCCGGGGGCATTCAGGAGTGCCGGAAATCTTACGGCGAACGCGGGCATGCCGGCGCAATCTGTTAGCATTGCGGTTTTCTTTTTTAAGCATGTTTCATTTCTCTCCTTTCGCCTACTTGGCAGCAGCGCCGGTTGCGGCAGCTGTCTTGCCTTCCTTACGGCGGATATGTTCTCCCTCGTAAGCAATGCCTTTGCCCTTATAAGGCTCCGGCTTCTTGACGGCTCTGATATTAGCGGCTAATTCACCGACCCGCTGCTTGTCAATGCCTTTGACAATCATATCAGTCGGCTTGGGGCATTCAACCTTCAGTCCTTCTTCAACATTGAAGATGACCGGATGGCTGAAGCCTAACGTCATGGTCAGTTTCTGACCGCTGACTTCGGCATAATAGCCAATGCCTTCAATATGCAGTTTCTTTTCGAAACCCTTGGAGACACCGACGATCATGTTATTCAGCAGGGCCCGGGTTGTCCCGTGGAGCTGCTTGGTATGCTTCTCTTCGTTAGGGCGGCTCACTTTGATGATGCCGGCTTCGTTTTCGATCTTGATCGAAGGGTCAAACTGGTGAGTCAAAGTACCTAAAGCGCCCTTGACCGTCACCTCATTGCCGTCAGCGATTGTAATATCCACGCCGGCGGGAATGGTAATCGTTTTATTACCGATACGTGACATTTAGTTCCTCTTTCTGTAAATTACCAGACATAAGCGACGACTTCGCCGCCGATGTGCTTGGCTTTGGCCTGCTTATCGCCCATCATGCCCTTGGAAGTGGAAATGATGGCAATGCCCAGACCGTTTAAAACACGGGGCAGTTCATCAGCCCTGGCATAAATGCGCAGTCCGGGTTTGGAGATGCGCTTCAGACCGCTGATGACCTTTTCCTTATGGGGGCCGTATTTCAAAGTAATGACAATATTAGGACGGACATCACCATCGATAATGTAATCGGTGATGAAGCCTTCGTCCTTGAGGATGCGGGCGATTTCAGCCTTCTCCTTGCTGGACGGAATAACAACACTGTCCATTTTTGCCTGCAAAGCGTTGCGGATTCTTGTCAGCATATCCGCAATCGGATCTGTAACAACCATGTTAACGGGCCTCCTTTACCAACTGGCCTTTTTGACCCCGGGAATTTCGCCCTTGTAGGCTAATTCGCGGAAACAAATACGGCACAGTTTATATTTACGCAATACGGAATGCGGGCGACCGCAGCGTTCGCAGCGCGTGTATTCCCGCGTTGAGAACTTAGCCGGACGATGCGCCTTAACAATCATTGATGTTTTTGCCATAGTCTTTTCGGTCCCCCTTATTTAGCAAACGGCATGCCCAGCTGCTGCAGCAGAGCATACGCTTCTTCATTGGTCTTAGCGGTAGTGACGATAACGATATCCATACCCCGGACATGGGATACTTTATCATAATCGATTTCCGGGAAGATCAGCTGTTCCTTGACGCCCAGGGTGTAGTTGCCCCGGCCATCGAAGGCCGTCTTGGAGACACCGTGGAAATCACGGACTCTCGGCAGAGCCACATTCACCAGTTTGTCAAAGAAGTCATACATTCTTTCGCCCCGCAGCGTGACTTTGCAGCCGATGGCCGTGTCCTCACGCAGCTTGAAGTTGGCGATTGATTTCTTGCTCTTGGTAATGACAACATGCTGACCGGCAATCAATGTCATTTCCGCGGCGGCTTCTTCAATCGCCTTCGGATTGGCAATAGCATCGCCAACGCCCATGTTGATGACAATCTTGACTAACTTCGGGCATTCCATGATGGAAGAGTATTTGAACTTATCCATCAGCGATTTAACGATCTCGTCGTTATATTTTTGATTTAAACGGTTCATTTCGCTCCTCCTTTATTTCTTTTTCTCAATCTTGATCTTAGCCTTGGTCTTGCGGTTGATCCGGACTTTCTCGTCCTTTTCCATCGTATAGCCGATCCGGCCGGCCTTTTTGGCCTTGGAATCATAGATCATGACATTGGAAGCATCAATCGGCGCTTCCTTGCTGTCAATGCCGCCGTCAGGATTGGCCTGATTGGGCTTGATGTGCTTTTTGACAATGTGGGCGCCTTCCACGACTACCTTGTTGGTATCGGGATAAACAGCCAGAACATTGCCGATGATGCCTTTGTCCTTGCCGGCTGTAACCAGGACTTTATCGCCTTTTTTAATTTTCATAAAGGGTGCCCTCCTTACAGCACTTCGGTCGCCAGAGAGGCGATCTTGCCGTAGTTGTTTTCACGCACTTCCCGGGCTACCGGCCCGAAAATGCGGGTTCCGACCGGCGACTTGTCATCTTTAATGATAACAGCCGCATTGTCATCAAAGCGGATATAGGAACCGTTGGCCCGGCGTACAGGGTACACCGTTCTGACGATGACGCACTTGACGACATCGCCCTTTTTGACCTGACCGGTCGGGGTGGCCGATTTAACGGTAGCGACGACGACATCGCCGATTGAGGCGCTGCGCCGGTGACTGCCGCCTAAGCAGCGGATGACCAGCAATTCTTTAGCGCCGGTGTTGTCGGCGACTTTCAAACGTGTTTCATTTTGAATCATCTTGACGGCCTCCTATAACACAACGGCCTTTTTGACGACTTCAATCAGACGGAAGCGCTTAGTCGCTGACAGCGGCCGCGTTTCCATGATTTTGACGGTATCGCCAATATGGGCTTCGTTGTTTTCATC
>CAYTET010000014.1:0-31285 GCA_964436975.1 uncultured Erysipelotrichaceae bacterium | reverse complement strand
AGCCGTATTCGGCTTCAATTTCCTGATAGATGTTCTTTAAAGAAGGCGGCAGCGCAACCCCCGGCTTGACCGCAAAGCACAGCCCGCAGGCCTGGCCCGGTTCATGATAGGGATCCTGACCGATAATGACCGCCTTAACCTTGTCCATATCCGTATAGTAAAACTGGGAGAAGACTTCCTTTTTGGGCGGGTAGACGGTGGCGTTCTGGTATTCCTGATGCAGAAAGCCGGCCAGCTGCTTGAAGTAAGGCTGGTTGAATTCATCCTGCAGAAAAGAGTCCCAGCTGGGGTTGATCATAGCAGCTCACCAACCGCCGCACTGATTCCGGCAACCGTCATTTCATTATCCAGCGGTTGTTCGGTCAAGCCGTCCGCATTCAGAAGCAGCTTTTTCAGCCCGTCATAGCGGTAGGTCTTGGCTTCCGGAGCCGGATTGAAGACCGCGATGATTGTCCGGCCGCCGGCTAAACCGTCAATCCGGATGGCCAGCAGGCCGTTTTGACTGTGAAATTCGAACTTGTTATGGCCGATGCCCAACTGGCGCCGCAGACTGATCAAAGCCGTGTAATAAGCTGTCACATCCTGATACTTCTTCATCCGGCCGGCATCAAGATGGTTGATCCGGTCGGGGGCATTATAGGTATTGGTCAGACCGTACTTGGTCCGGCAGAATTCCTGACCGCTGTGGATAAACGGAATGCCCTGGGCCAGAATGACTGCCGCGCCGATCAGTTTCTGGCGTAAGACAGCATTCTCTTCGCTTTCATTGTGGCTCAGTTTGTCATACAGGGTTCCGTTATCATGGCACTCGGCATAATTTATGGAAACTTCGCAGTCATCCCAGCGCTGGCCGGCTAAAGCAGCCTGACCCTGGTCAAGGGCACTCAGATCACCCAGAAAATAGCTGCTGCTGGTAATGTCAAAAACATTGCCGCGCACCTCATCCCTGAACTGGTCATTGAAAAAGGCCACATAGGGAAATCTGACCCGGTTTTCCGGGATTGCCAGCTGCTGGCTGGCTATCGATGTCGGCATCTTCCAGCCTTCGCCATAGATCATGATATCCGGCTTGCGGGTTTTCAGCGTGTTGATAAGCTTGTCGACGGTAGCGGCATCCAGAATACCCATCAGATCCAGCCGGAAGCCGTCGACATCAAACTGGCTGGTATAGTAGGAAACGGTATCGATGATAAACTTGCGGGCCATCACCATGCCGGAGTCAAAATCATTGCCGCACAGCGAGCCGTTGGAAAGCTGGTTATTGGTATAGCGCAGGTAATAGAAAGGCACTATCTTGGAAAAGCAGCAGTCATCCGCGCTGTAGACATGGTTGAAGACCATATCCAGATTGACCCGGATATCGGCTTTATGGCAGGCCCTGATCAGATCCGCAAAATCCGCCAGCACCCGGGTTGGCTCGTTAACATCGCTGCTGTAGCAGCCGGACAGACACTGCGGCAGACTGGGATCATAGCCCCAGTTGTAGATCAGCGCCGTATGATATTCATCACAGGTGGCATAGGCAGTCACCGGCAGCAGCTGCAGATGGGTTATTCCCAGTTTCTTGATCCGGTCCAGCTGACCGGCGAAATCGGCAAAAGTGGCCTTGTCACAGCTGTCCCTGACCGAGGCTTCATAAATGACGGCCTGGCTGTAGCGCTCAAAAGGAGTCATGCGGCGGTCCGGATCAACCTTATAAGGCGCCAGATCACAGACCACGCTGCTGACACCGTTGGGACTGGCAGCATGGCCGTAGGGATCGGGAGTGCGGTTGTACTGGCCGTTGACGCAGACCAGGTAGTTATAGACCTGCCCGTCAGCATTCTCAGCCAGCGTATAGCGCCAGACACCCCTGTCACTTCTGACCATTTCATAATCCTGCTTCTTTTCCGTCAGCTGCAGAATCACGCGGCTGGCCGTCGGCGCCCAGACGGCAAAACTGGTTGCACCGTCTTTGACCAGGGCCCCCAGATCAGTGCCGTCATAGTAAAAATCCGCGTTGAAGCGCGGGGTTTTGACAATGAACCGGTACTGCACAGTCGCCCGGTGGCCGTTATCCATGATGATGTAATAAGCCCGGCCGATTGTCAGGGCGGCCTTGCTGAAGAGCTTGTAGATGCCGTGATGGCGGGTTACTTCAAAGCTGGTTATGGTCAGCGGACTGAGGGTGCCGTCATCGTCGGTCAGCCGGAATACCGCGTTTTTGCCGCCATAAAAAGAATCATCGATTATGACAACGATTGAATCATAGTCATCCAGATAGGCGGTAACGCGATTGTCAGGCATAGGCTTCAGTCCATCTTAACTTTCTGCAGATGCCAGATATCACGGTTATACTCGCCGATGGTCCGGTCGGTTGAGAAATAGCCGGACTGGGCGATGTTGACCAGACACATCCGGCGCCATTTGGCCTGATCCTGATACAGCTTCTCTATCTTCTGCTGGGCCTGGCAGTAGGCTTCAAAGTCAGCCAGGTGGTAATATTCATCATTGCGGCCGATGATCTCGTCAAATATCAGTTTGAAGGTATCCGGATCGCTGCTGAAAGTGGAGCCGTCAATCAGGCTGTCCATGACTTCTTTAATCACCGCATTGGAGCGGTATATTCCGGAAGCGCTGTAGCCTTTATTCTTCAGTTCGGCCAGCTGGTCAACCGTATTGCCAAAGATGACGATGTTATCATCACCCACCTTCTCACTTATTTCCACATTGGCCCCGTCCAAAGTGCCCAGGGTAACGGCGCCGTTCATCATCAGCTTCATATTGCCGGTGCCGCTGGCTTCCATGCCGGCCGTGCTGATCTGCTCGGAGACATCACCGGCATTCATCAGTATCTCGGCAATGGAAACACAGTAGTTGGGAATAAAGACGACCCGCATAAAGCGGCTGGCATCCGGATCGGTATTGATGACATCAGCCAGCCGGTTGATCAGTTCGATGACCTTTTTGGCATAGGTATAAGCCGGGGCGGCCTTGGCCGCAAAGATGAAGGTCCGCGGCACCATGGTAAACTGCCGGTCGGCCTTTATCTGCTGGTAAAGCCGGATTATATGCATGCAGTTGAGCATCTGCCGCTTATAGGCATGCAGCCTTTTGGCCTGGACATCAAAGATTGAATTGACATCAACGGTGATGCCGACATTTTTGGCAATATAATCAGCCAGAATCTGCTTGCGCTCAGCTTTGACCTGGGCAAACCGCTGCTGGACAGCCGGATCATCCACATAGTTCATCAGATCCTGCAGCTTTTCCGGCTGCATGATGTAGTCATTTCCAATGGTATCGGCCAGCAGGCTGCGCAGCTGGGGGTTGGAAAAGACCAGCCAGCGGCGGTGGGTGACCCCGTTGGTCTTGTTGTTGAACTTTTCAGGGAACATCTCATAGAAACCCCGCATGACCCTCTTCTCCAGTATCTCGGTATGGATCTTGGCCACGCCGTTGATGGAGAAGGCTGTCGCATCGGCCAGCCGGGACATGTGGACCTGGCTGTCCTGGATTATTGACAGCTGATAAAGCTTGTCGGCATCATGAAAGAAATTAGTCGCTTCCGTATTGAAGCGCCGGTCGATTTCCTCAATCAGGTTGTAAATGCGGGGCAGCAGGCTCTTCATCATCTTGACCGGCCATTTCTCCAGGGCTTCCTGCATAATGGTGTGATTGGTGTAGGCAACGGTATGGGTGACGATATACCACGCTTTTTCCCAGGTATAGAAATGCTCATCGAGAAGGATGCGCATCATCTCCGGGATAATCATGATGGGATGGGTATCATTGAGCTGGATAACAACTTTTTCCGGCAGATTGTCCAGAGTATTGTAGCGGTTCAGATGAGCGTTAACCAGCGACTGCAGACCGGCGGAAACAAAGAAATATTCCTGCTTCAGCCGCAGGATCTTGCCGTCTTCGGTTGAATCATCCGGATAGACGTTCTGGCAGATCTTGTTGACATCCTGAATATAGGTTATGAAATCCCGGCCGACCGGCCCGGTTTCCGAGGCTTCCGGCTTCCACAGCCGCAGCGTGTTGATGACCTTGCTGTCATAGCCGATGACGGGCACATCATAAGGAACTGCCCGCACGGTTTCAGAGTTGACCAGCTTGACATGCATCTTGCCGTTGCTGTCCCAGTTAGTCTCCAGCTGGCCGTAAAAATTGACATCGACGGCATGCTTGGGCTTGCGCACCTCCCAGGGATTGCCGTTGGCCAGCCAGATATCCGGCACTTCCACCTGCTTGTCATTTTCGATGACCTGCTTAAACAGACCGTACTCATAGCGGATGGTATTGCCGTGGCCCGGCAGACCCATTGTCGCCAGCGAATCCAAAAAGCAGGCCGCCAGCCGGCCCAGGCCGCCATTGCCCAATCCGGCGTCCGTTTCAACTTCTTCCAGCTGGTTAAGATCGATGCCTAAATCAGCCAGGCCGTCTTTGACAACATTGTAGATGCCCAGATTGTACAGATTATTAGCCAGCAGCCGGCCGATCAGAAACTCCATGGAAAAATAAAACAACTGCTTCTGCTCATGATCAGCCGTGGCCTCCTTGGCCTCCATCCAGTCGACAGAGGCATAGCTGCGGACCATCTCGCCTAAAATCAGATACTTTTCGGTGATGTGGGCATGGCCGACATCCCGGCCATATTCGCGGATGATCCGCTCAGAATACTCTTTGACGAATTCTTCCTTGTTAGAAAACATGTTATTTCTTCCTTTCAGTAACTGGCTGGGGCAGTCTGCCCTTGATGATAAGGCCGGCAAACGGGGCCAGCGCAATCGTGAGATAATACGGACGGTTATGGCAAATCCCCCGGCGGGCCTTCAGCGGATGCGGGTTGCACTGATTGGTGCCGCTGTAGATATCCTGCTGGGAGTTGATGATTTCAGTATAACTGCCGCCTACCGGCACGCCGACATCAAACTTTTCATAGCCGGACGGTGCCATGTTGAGCACGACCAAATAGCAGTTGGTGTCATCATAGCGCATATAGGAGTAGACCTGCTGGTCTTTGTTGTCGGCATCAATCCACTCAAAGCCGCGATAGTTGTAATCATACTTGGAAAAGGCCGGAATGGTCTGGTAGAGCCGGTTGAGTTTCTGGATAAAATGGAAGTAGCTGTCATGGATTGGATATTTCAGCAGAAACCAGTCCAGTTCCTTATTCTCATCGAACTCCCGGAAAGAGGCAATCTCATTGCCCATAAAGGACAGTTTCTTGCCGGGATGGGTATACATATAAATCATCAGATTGCGGCACTGGGCAAACTTCTGCTCATAGCTGCCCCACATCTTGTCGATGATGGTAGCCTTGGAGTGGACCACCTCATCATGGGAAAGCGGCAGAATGAACCGCTCGGACCAGAAATAGGCCATGGAGAAAGTCAGGTCATTATGATGGTACTGCCGGAAAACCGGATCCATCTTGTAATAATTCAGCGTGTCATTCATCCAGCCCAGATCCCATTTGTAGTCAAAGCCCAGGCCGTCAGACTGGCAGGGTGCCGTGACATGGGGATAATCCGAGGAATCTTCGGCAATGGTCATGATGCCTTTAAACCGCTGGTGCAGCAGCCGGTTGAACTGTCTGATAAAATTCACCCCGCCGGAATTAAAGCCCTTGTCCTTGTTGCCATCATAATAGATAAGATTGCTGACGGCATCCATGCGCAGCCCGTCGATATGAAACCGGTCCAGCCAGCGGGCCGCTGAGGACAGTAGGAAACTGACAACGGCCGGCTTGGTGAAATCAAAATACAGGGTGCCCCACTGGCTGTCCGCCCGGCTGGGGTCGGCTGACTCGTAAAGAGCCGTGCCGTCAAAGCGGACCAGTCCGTAGGAATCCGTCACAAAATGCACGGGCACGATATCCATGATGACCCCGATGCCGGCTTTATGGCAGGCCTCGATAAACATCTTCAGCTGATAGGGACTGCCATAGCGGCTGCTGACCGCAAAATAGCCGTACTGCTGATAGCCCCAGGAGCCGTCCAGGGGATATTCATTCAGCGGCATCAGTTCAATATGGGTAAAATTCATTTTCTTGACGTATGGCAGCAGCTGGTCAATCATCTCATAGTAGGAATACCAGCTGTCATCTTCTTTATGCTTGAATCCGCCTAAATGGCATTCATAGATATTCAGCGGCTTATCGGCGCAGTCAGTGCGGGCTTTCATCCAGCTTTCATCATGCCACTGGTAGTCATCATTGACGGCCTTGGCCGCAAAGCCGGGCCGCAGTTCGGTATAGAAGGCATACGGATCAGCCTTGTCAGCCCAGCTGCCGTCAGCCTGCTGCAGATGGTATTTATACATCGCAAAGTCGGACAGCCCCGGCACAAAGACTTCCCAGATGCCGCTTTCATTGCGAATCAGCGGAGTTGCCTGCGGATCCCATTGGTTAAATTCACCGACTAAAAAGACCTGGCGGGCCGCCGGAGCCAGCAGGGCAAACCGGACTCCCGGCACATTCTGCTGCTGGCAGAAATGGGCGCCGAAATATGAATAAGCGTCACTGCACTGGCCCTGATAGAAAGACTGCAGCCACTTCTGGTCCATGGTGTCACCGCCTTGTTCGTTATAATTTTAACATTTTAGCCCTGTTTTATAAAGGCTGAACTGCAGGGTCGGTTTTGAGGGCTGACCTGATTATGTTATACTTCATTCGTTAATTCACAGGAGGCTTACGCTATGCTGTACAATGCTTTTGATAAAACCAGTCCGGCTCTTATAAATCCGGATATGTATAAGCTCGATAAGGTTTATGCCAATACAGCCATCATGACTTTTTCCCACTATGTCATTGAAAAAATGCAGCAGATCTACCAGCCGGAGATAATCACTGTCCAGCCCGGCCTGAATGCCGATCATCCGCTGTTTCTGCTCAACCATAACGGTCATGCCATTGCGGTTTTCCAACTGACCCTGGGCGCGCCGGGAGCCGTTATCAGCCTGGAGGAAAGCGCCATGGGCACCGGAGCCAAGAAGTTTGTGATGTTTGGCTCCTGCGGCTGTCTGGATCAGAGTTTAAATGCCGGCACGGTTATCGTGCCCAGCCGGGCTTACCGGCAGGAAGGCACTTCCTACCACTATGCCCAGCCGGCCGACTGGATCGATGTGCCCGGCGGTCAGGCTGTCGCCGCCTTTATGAAAGAGCGGCAGATTCCCTATGCGGTCGGTCCGGTCTGGACAACCGATGCCATTTACCGGGAAACCAAAAACCAGATTGCCCGCTTTGTTAAAAAAGGCTGTCTGGCGGCAGATATGGAATGTGCGGCTCTGCAGGCGGTCTGCAGCTGGCGGGGCTATGAATACTATCCTTTCATGTACGGAGCTGACAAACTCGATGATTCCGGCTGGCAGCAGCGCTGTCTGGGCGGAACCAGGGAATATGACCACATGATGGTCTCCTTTGATCTCGCCTTAGCTCTGGCTGAACAGCTGGACAGATAAAAACAGACCGCCGGTTCTGGCTATAACCAGAACTGACGGTCTTTCTTTATGTTTACAATATATAATCCTTAATCGACAATGATAGTCGCCGCCCACTTTTCAAACTGGGGCTGGTAAGTATCCTTGTCTTTTTCATAGCACATCAGATTGACAATCCAGAAGGTATCACTGCCTTTGCGGATAGTTATGTAATTATAGATGCTGTCGCCGTTATCATTGGTCGAGACCTGCGTGCAGCAGGGATGATTATTGGTATCCTGGCTGAAGGAATCACCGAGATCATACAGCTGGTTTATCAGATCAGCATAAGCATCTTCATCCATGCCAGAGCCGCTATAGCCCAGCGAATCCAGGGTGGCAAAGCTGTCACTGTTGACAATCAGGATACAGTCCTGGTTGTCATAGGCAATCTGCTGGCCGTCAATTGTCTCTTTTGTCATGCCGCTGACCATATCGATCTTGAAGCCCTCACCGGTATCATACGTAGTCAAAGCGGCTTCTTTGCTGCCGCAGCCGGCCAGAGCCAGCAGCCCGCATACAATCAGCAGTATGCCTAATACTTTTGCCCGTTTTTTCATTTTTATTCCTCTGTCAGGTCTTTAATGGCCCGGTAGTATTCTTCAGTCTTCATCTTGGCATCAGCATCGCTGCGCCCTTTAATGCAGTAATAGAACTTGCATTTCGGCTCTGTGCCGGACGGCCTGATGGCAATCCAGCTTTCGTCATCCATATAGTATTTCAAAACATCGCTGACATCAAAGCCCTTCAGGTCGCTTTCAGCTGACCCGGTGTACTGCTTCTGGGTGCCATAGTCCTCATATTTGACAATGACATGTCCGGCCAGCTGGCTGGGAACATGGGCGCGCAGTTTCTGCAGAAGTTTCTTCAGTTTTTCGCTGCCGTCTTCGCCCGGCAGACTGATAGACTGCTGGGTTTCCCGGTAATAGCCGTAAGTCTGATAGAGCTGGTCCAGCACATCCAGCAGCGTCTTGTTCTGCTGCTTGTAATAGGCCGCGGCTTCGGCAATGATGACGCAGGACTGGTTGGCATCCTTGTCCCGGACAAACGGCTTGAGCAGATAGCCGTAGCTCTCCTCATAGCCAAAGACAAAGTTGCGCTGGTGGCTGGCTTCATAGCCGTGAATCTTGGCTCCGATATATTTAAAGCCAGTCAGCGTCTTTTCAGTTGCCACGCCGTAATGCGCGGCAATTTTCTCACCCAGATCGCTGGTCACTACCGTATTGAACATTACCGGATTTTCCGGCATTTTGCCTTTGGCCGTCAGCTGGGAAAAGACATACTCCAGCAGAACCGACCCGGTCTGGTTGCCGCTCATCAGCGTGTAATGGCCGAAGCGGTCTTTGACCACTACCCCGACCCGGTCAGCGTCCGGATCGGTTGAAAGCACGATATCGGCGTTGTTTTTCTGGGCATAGGATATGGCCAGTTCATACGCCCGGGGATCTTCCGGATTAGGAACAACAGTCTGGGAGAAAGCCGGATCCGGCACACACTGCTCCACTACCGGGATGCAGTGAAAGCCGATTAATTCAAACAGGGTGCGGACCGAATGATTGGCCGTGCCATGCTGGGGTGTAAATACAATAGAAAAGTTGTCTTTGTCCAGCTGGGGATTAAGCTGAACCGTCAGCACTTCCCTGATGTAAGGAATATCAATCTGCTGGTCGATCGGCTTGATCAGTTCCTTCTGCGCTTCGCTCAGCTGGGGATTAATGGCCAGCTCATCACTGATCTTATCCACATTGGCAATGACCTTGGCAATCTTTTCCGGAGTCAGCTGGCAGCCGGTCTCATCATAGACCTTATACCCGTTGTATTCCTTGGGATTGTGGGAAGCCGTAACGACGATGCCGCCGGTGCACTGCAGATAGCGCACCGCATAGCTCAGCTCCGGGGTCGGCCGCAGCGAGGTGAACAGGTAACACATAATACCCATTGACGCCAGCACATTGGCGCTTTCCTGGGCAAATTCCGGCGAGTAATAACGGTTGTCATAGGCAATAGCCACTGACGGATGCTCACTCAGGGTCAGCAGGTACTGGCCATAACCGACATTGGCCTTGCGGACGGTATAAATGTTCATCCGGTTGGTGCCGGCTCCGATCAGTCCCCGCATGCCGGCGGTGCCGAAAGCCAGATTGGTATAAAAGGCGTCATTGATCTGTTCGGCGTTCATTTCCTGCAGTTCTTTTTTCAGCGTCGGATCCATATCCGGATAATTCAGCCAGCGCTGATATGCTTCATTGACCATAATTTTCCTCCCTGTAAATGATGCTTGCTTACTTCATTATACAGACATTTAAGGCGCTGCGGGCAGTTATCGCCCGTAAAAAAGGACCCAGGCCCTGCCGGCCGAGTCCTTCGTCCACTATTTATCGGTCCAGTCGACCGGTTCATCCAATGGCTTATCCAGCAATTCCGGATTATTAAACAGATACTTCAGCAGCTTCAAACTCTTGGCAAAATAGAAGCCGTCACCGATTCTTTCATCAATGGTGGCCCCGAAATCAACATGGGGCGTCATGGTGACATTGCCCTTTTCATCAAAGGAGGGCTTGAGCTGCTTTTCCCCGATGATGAAGAAGAACGAATTGGTGCCGAAGTTAGTCAGATGATGATAGCTGGCTGACATTTTGATGCTGCCCAGATTGGTAATGAAAACCGATACATTGTAGGGGTTGACATCATTGAGCACTTTAGGCAGCCGGTCGGTCCGGTCCATCCATTTCAGTATCCGGACCAATCCTTTCAGAACAAAGCGGGGCAGCTTGGTCATCCAGGCTAACTGCTCGGTCGTGCCGTCATCACTGGAGGTTTCCTGGCGCATCTTGTAGACTTCAGCGCAGACCTTGTCATGCGCCTGCTGCAGCGGCGACGGCTGGCCGTCTTCCTCGTCCATTTTCATAATGATAAGCGCCTCTTCACCATTGTCGGCAAATTTACGCTTGGCCACAAAGGAGAAGTTAATATCCGCCCGCTCATACATACGCCCGTTCTGAATGAAGTAATTCATCTTGGGCCGCAGGGCAAACACCTTGGCTAAGGCCGCGCAGAACAGATGGAACAGGGTATAGGGATGCTCCGGCTTGCGCTCTTCATTAATCTTTTTTAAATAGGCATCAGCCGCACTCAGATCGACGCATTCGGTCATAACGGCTTCATTATCAGTGCGGTTGCCCAATAGATACGGCATAAACAAATGAAGCGGGTCGCTGGTATGGATCAGATAGCCATCGTGGCGGTCGCCGCGCTTCTTTTCACGTTTTTCTTTCACTTTTCTTTATCCTCTTTCCCTTAAATTCTTCAATTATATTTTGTTTTTTGTTGTTTCTCCTTTCAGTAAACAGCATAAGAGGTATGATAGCAGAAACGCATTAAAAAAGAAAGATTGCTCTTTCTTTTGTGTGTCAGTATGTAAATAGAATTACGCAATGACTTTTTGGGTCCGCAGCGTCTCTTCGATCAGCTGCAGGGCTTTTTCTTCATCGTCGCCATCACATGTGATGACGATTTCCGACTGTGTCGGAATCCCCAGTGACATAACGCCCATAATCGACTTCATATCGACAGAGCGCCCTTTAAACGCAATTGTTACCTTGCATTTGCTCTTGGATGCCGCATTAACGGCAACCGTCGCAGGGCGGGCATGTAATCCTACTGGGTCAATGACCATAACTTTAATCTCTTTCATTTCATGACCTCCACTATTAAACTTATATTATTACAACGCCGGACGTTTTTCAATAACTTACTCGACAACATTGACACTGGCCACCGGTTTGAAAGCCTTGTTTTTGGCAAAAGCCGTCATTATCTGCTGGCGCAGATCCGACAGCTGCTGCCAGGAAGCGTTAAAGTCAGTCGACCAGACCGCCGCCGACAGTTCAACGCCGGTCTCGCTGATGCCGGCAACCAGCACATTGACCGCCGGCACTTTGTCGGCAATCTGCTGGCGGCTGCGGGTATCCACAAAGCCGGGATGGGCAGCAATAATATCCGCCATGATCTTTTTGGCCTTGGCAATATCGGCGGTCCGGCTGATGGTGATTTTCAGATAATTGTTGACCGGCCCCTTATAGCGGGTCAGGTTTTCAATGCCGTTGCCGTTCATGACACTGTTGGGTATTACCAGCGCGGAATTGTTGCTGGTCTTGATGACGGTATTGGGCAGATTTATTTCGGTAACCGTGCCCAGCCGGTCATTGACCTTTATCACATCGCCGATTTCATAAGGCCGGTTGATATTGATGAGAACTCCGGAAATAATATCATTCAGCGTCTCCTGGGCCGTCAGACTGAGCACCACGGCAATAATCCCCGAGGAAGTAATCAGTGCCGTGCCCAGCCCTTCAAACATTTTCAGCTGCTGGCCGATGCCGATAATGATGAGAATCCGGATCACCGTAGTATAGACATTCAGAACCAGTTTCTGGTTGCGGCTGTTCATCTTTTTGATGATATGCCGGCCCACCCGGTTGACAATCCAGCCGATAATCAGCAGCAGAACAATTGCGATCAATGAATCGTAAAAGCCGTTGACAAACAGAGCGTCCAGATGCTTGATGATGGTTTCCATAGCGCCGCCTCCTTTATTTATGATAGGGCTGATGATTTAGAATCTTATAGCTGCGGTAGATCTGCTCCAATAGCAGGATCCGGACCAGATTGTGCGGAAAAGTCAGCTCTGACAGTTTCCAGATATAATCAGCCTTCTGTCTGACCTGCGGGCTGACACCGAGTGAGCCGCCGATGATAAAAGTGATATTGCTGCTGTGGTAGGAATAGATATCCTGGATTTTAGCGGCCAGCTGCTCACTGGTCAGCTGGCGGCCGGTCAGATCAAGCAGCACGATATAACTGTGAGGCTTGATTCGAGCGATGATTCTTTCACCCTCGATCTTCTTGACGACCTCATCCATATTGTCGTTATCGTTGGGCTGATCGGCTACCTGTTCTATATTCAACGTCGTAAAACCGCCCAGCCGCTTCAGGTATTCGTCAATTAAGGCGGCGGTGGCTTTTTCCTTGATTTTGCCGACCGCAATAATCTGAATCATCGTATCACTTCCCGGCTTTATGATAACCTATCGTCCCGCTTTTTTCTACCGTATAAAAGGGAGACGCTTTGACCCGTCTCCCTGCTGTCTCAGTGAACTTCGGCCCCGTCGTCCACGGCGGCGGTGCTGACTACTTCCAGATGACCGTCAGCGTCTTCTGCTGACAAAATCATGCCGTTGGATTCGATGCCGGCAACCTTGCGCGGCTTAAGATTGGCCAGAACCAATACCTTTCTGCCGACTAATTCTTCCGGCTTGTAGAACTGGGCAATGCCGGAGACAATGGTGCGGGTATCAGTGCCGATCTTGACAGTAAACTGCAGCAGCTTGTCGGTTTTGGCCACCTTGCTGCAGGCCAGCACCAGGCCGACTTTTATATCCATCCGGGTAAAATCATCAATGGTGATCTGCTCTTTGAAGACAGTGGGCTCCGGCTGGGGTTCGTCCTGTTTGATCAGGCCTTCCTCCTTAAGCTGGGCCAGCATCTTTTCTTCGTCAATGCGGGCGAACAGGGTTGCCGGCTCATGGGTTATTTCATGCTCTTTTTCCAGCTGGCCGAAAGGCAGCAGCGAATCATAATCGCGTCTGGCCGTATTCAGCTGGTCCAGAATAATTTCACTGGTCTGGGGCATAAACGGCTCCAGCAGAATGGCGCTGATGCGGATGCCTTCCATTAAATTGTACAGCACCGTATCAAGCCGGTCCCGGTTGGCCGGATCTTTGGCCAGCTGCCAGGGTTCGGTTTCGTCAATGTATTTATTACAGCGGCGGATCAGATCAAAGATCTTCTCCAGGGCATCGGTTATCCGCAGCTTATCCATGCACTGCTGGTAGGCGGCAATGTCAGCGGCCGCTTCCTGCTGCAGGGCGGCATCGCTTTCCAGCCCGGCCGAAGCCTTGCCGATAAACCCGCTGAAATACTTGTTGGACATCGCCAGGGTTCTTTTTACCAGGTTGCCCAGAATATTGGCCAGATCGGAATTAGTCCGCTCAATGACCAGATCCCAGGTAATCGTGCCATCCTGGCCGAAAGGCATTTCATGCAGCACAAAATAACGCACGGCATCAACGCCGAAATGGTTGACCAGGTCATCAGCATAGATAATGTTGCCTCTGGACTTGGACATTTTATCATTGCCAAACAGCATCCAGGGATGACCGAAAACCTGCTTGGGCAAAGGCAGACCCAAAGCCAGCAGCATGATCGGCCAGTAAATGGTATGGAAGCGGACAATGTCCTTGCCAATCAGGTGCAGATCAGCCGGCCAGTATTTCTTGAACCGTTCGGAACTGTTGCCGTCAGCGTCATAGCCCAGCCCGGTAATATAGTTGCTCAACGCATCGATCCAGACATAGACCACATGCCGGTCATCAAAATCCACCGGAATGCCCCACTTGAAGGAAGTCCGCGAGACACAGAGATCCTGCAGACCCGGCTTCAGAAAGTTATTCAGCATTTCGTTTTTGCGGGATTCCGGCTGGATAAAATCCGGATTGTCTTCAATGTATTTGATCAGCTGGGGCGCATATTTGCTCATCTTGAAGAAATAAGACTCTTCCTTTTCCTTGTGCACTTCCCGGCCGCAGTCAGGACATTTGCCGTCAACCAGCTGGGAATCGGTCCAGAAAGATTCGCATGGCGTGCAGTACCAGCCTTCATATTCGCTCTTGTAGATATCACCCTGCTGGTAGAAGCGCTTGAATATCTTCTGCACCTGCAGCTCATGATCCTTGTCGGTGGTCCGGATGAACTTGTCATAGGAAGTGTTCATCAGATCCCAGATCTGCTTGATGACTGCAACCTGCTGGTCAACATAAGCCTGCGGCTCCATGCCGGCCGCCCGGGCCTTTTCCTCAATCTTCTGGCCGTGCTCGTCAGAGCCCGTCATAAAGAAGACGTCATAGCCGCGCTGTCTCTTATAGCGGGCAATGGCATCAGCCATTACGATTTCATAGGTGTTGCCGATATGCGGCTTAGCCGAGGCATAGGCAATAGCGGTGGTAATATAGTATTTTTCTTTCTCTTTCATTTTCCCTTCACCCTTCCCTTTTTGAATAAAAAAAGCGGTACCACTCAAGGACGTCGTCTGACGTGGTACCACCTTAATTGCTTCTCATCCGTTAACGCCGGCAACGGGTCTGCCTAACTGTTCGGCAAACCGGCTCGCGGCCCATGTTCAGCGTTCCCCTTTTGTGATCTTGCACCATTTCGATCACTCGCTGGTAAAAGAGTTGCACTTACTCTGCCGTTCTTCGCTTTTTCCTGTTTCAGTATACGGTGCCGGCGGGCGATTGTAAAGATGCTGCAATCAGCCGGCTTTGACTGTTTTTTTCTTTTTAGCCGTTTCCGGGCTCTTTGCGGCGGCCTGGCTTTTCAGCTTTTCCGCCACATAGGCGCTGGCCTGCTCATATGTCATGCCCAGACTGACGGCCAGTTCGGTGTACAGTGACTTTTCAGCCCGCTTGAAATAAGCACTGTCCTTTTCGCCGGCATGACGGCCGGTTTTGGAACGGGCATCGTTGCGGGCATAAGTTGTCTTGATGACCTTGACGACATCTTCAATATTGTCGGAATTCATTAGCGCACGGTACTCATTTTCCAGAGTCCGGTCCTGATTGGCAATCGTCTCAATCTTGGGAATCCGTTTGATCAGAGCTTCGGCATCAACTTTGGAGATGACCGGCCGCAGACTGCCGGCTTCATCCTTAACCGGAACGGCAATATCAACTGTGGCGTCATCAACCGGGGTCATCATATAGTATTTCTCATTATGCCGGTAATTGGGAATAATGGCCTTGATCTTGCAGACGGTATGCTTATGAACGATATATTCATTCTTTTTATACACAACTGTCACCTCACTTTACGACACTCCTGATGCTGTGGATATCAAACCAATAACTCGGGCACTCTAAGTATACCACAAAACGGCCCCTTTTGGGACCCCGGTGAGCGGCCCATTGCCCATTTGAAGAGCGCTAAATATGCTATAATTGACCTCAAGAGGTAGGCAATCATGGCAAAAGGCTTGTTTATTACTTTTGAGGGCTGTGACGGTTCCGGCAAAACAACGGCTTTAAACGCCGTGGCCAGCCGGCTGGCTGCTGAAGGCCGGACTTTTATTCAGACCCGGGAACCGGGCGGCAGCGCTATTGCCGAGCAGATCCGCCAGATCATTCTGGATCCGGCCAATACTGCCGAAGACAGCCGGACCGAAGCTTTGCTGTATGCCGCCAGCCGCCGCCAGCATCTTGTTGAAGTCATAAAGCCGGCTTTACAGGCCAGCCAGCTGGTGCTGTGCGACCGCTTTATCGACAGTTCTTTAGCCTATCAGGGCTATGCCCGCCATATCGGCATTGACAGAATTTGGGCCATCAACCAGTTTGCCATAGACGGCTGTATGCCGGATAAAACGCTTTACTTTGATATTGATCCGGCCGTCGGTCTGCAGCGGCTGACCGGCCGTGATAAATCCGACCGGCTGGATCAGGAAAAGCTGGCCTTCCACCAGCGGGTGGCCGAAGGCTATCAGAAAGTCATAGCAGACCAGCCTGACCGCTTTATTGTCATCGATGCTTCTGCCGATGCGGCCTCCCTGGCCGACCAGGCCTATCAGGCCGTCATCACTCTGGTGAAGCAGCATGTTTAAGGATACCCTGGCCTCGGCCCAGCCGATTGTCTATCAGACCCTCAGTCATGCCCTAACCAGCCGCCAGCTGTCCCACTGCTACCTTTTCTGCGGCCCCAAGGGAACCCTGAAAAGACCGGCGGCGGTGCTGCTGGCCCAGTCTTTAGTCTGTGAAGCCCCCGGGGCTGACGGTTTCGGCTGCGAGCAGTGCCTTAACTGCATCCGGGTTAATGACGGCAATTATTTTGATGTCATCATGATTGACGGCACCAGCCAGCTGATCAAGATGGAGTCTATTGCCTCTTTGCAGCAGCAGTTTGAAAAGACCGCTTTGGAGAAAGCCGGCAAGAAAGTGTTCATCATCGACGGCTGTGACAATATGGTGGCCAAAGCCGCCAACAGCCTGCTGAAGTTTATTGAAGAGCCTTCCACCAATATGACCGGCATCTTCATCACCACCCATGCCGACCGGATGCTGCCAACCATCGTCTCCCGCTGCCAGGTTTTAAACTTCAAGCCGCTGTCCAAGCAGGCTTTCTATGAAGAAGCCAAAAGACAGCAGCTGGATGAGCTTAACTGCCATCTGCTGGCCCGCCTGGTGCATGAAATGGATGACATTGCCCTGGTCAAGGACCAGCCTTCCTATACGATGGCGGTCCAGTATTTTGTGGAATTCATGAATTACTATTTCAGTGATTTTTCTATGGGCATCTATTATCTGCAGTCCGCCGGCTTTAAATCGGCCGGTTCGGCCAAAACAGCCGACCGGCAGTGCCTCGGTTATTTTCTCGATATTGCGACCGAGTTTGTGCATGATTATACCAATCATGTTAAAATCGGAGATGACAGCTGGGACGGCTTACTGGAAAAAGCCGCCGGTCAGCCGCTGGATGCCGAATTATTCTTACAGGCCGTCACCAAAACAAAGGATGCCGTGGCTAATTCCAATGCCAACACCCTGCTTCTGGTTGACGCCATGTTATACGAATTATCAGGAGGAAGCCACTAATGAGTGAAGAAGAAAAAACAGTCAGCAGCGAACCGGTCTTCAAGTACATCGTCTCGGTCCGCTTTCTCAACAACAAGAAAGCCTTTAACTTTGGCACCAACGACGCTACTTTCAAGCTCGGCGAGAAAGTCGTCATTGAAACCATCCGCGGCATGGAGCTGGGTGAATTGCTGAGCGATTCGCGCGATATCAGCGAGCATAAGCTGAACATTCCCTTAAAGCCGGTTCTGCGGCGGGCGGAAAAGCACGATATCGACAATGCCAACCGCAATCTGGCTGATCAGCCCATGGCCATGGAAAAATGCCAGGAATGCATCAACCGGCTGAAGCTGGGCATGGGACTGATTTCGGCCGAATACACCCTGGACCGCTCCAAGATCGTGTTTTCCTATGTTGCCGAAGAAAGAGTCGATTTCCGCGAGCTGCTCAAGCAGCTGGCTTCGATATTCCACTGCCGGATTGAATTAAGGCAGATCGGACCGCGGGACAAAGCCAAGATTGTCGGCGGACTGGGTCCGTGCGGACTTGAAACCTGCTGCTCCCGCTATATGGAAGACTTCTATATTGTCTCCATCAATATGGCCAAGAATCAGTCGCTGGCCCTTAACACCGCCAAGCTGTCCGGCCAGTGCGGCAAGCTGATGTGCTGTCTGAAATATGAAGACGAGAACTACAAGCAGCTGCATAAAAATATGCCCAAGCTGAATTCCTGCATTGAGTATGAAGGCAAGAAGTACCGGATGACCGGCATGAATGCCATGCTGCAGACCGTCAGGCTGACCAATTCCGAAGAGGCTATTGACCTTACCTTTGACCAGCTGCGCAGCTATTTAGGCCGGGAAGAGGACGACGAACAGGAAGTGGCGCAAAATGAAGCGGCAGAAAAGCTTTCTCAATGACCAGCCGACCCTGTATCTGGTCGCCACGCCTATCGGCAATCTGGATGAAATGAACCAGCGGGCCATCGACATCCTGCAGAAAGTTGATGTCATTGCCTGTGAAGACACCCGCCATACCGGCGAGCTTCTGGCTCATTTCAATATTCACAACCGGGTTGTCGCCCATCATCTTTACAATGAAAAGACCTCAACCGAAGGCATTATCAACCTGCTGGCTGAAGGACAGAATGTTGCCCTGGTATCGGATGCCGGCTATCCGCTGATTTCTGATCCGGGCGCCCTGCTGGTGTCCCGCTGTGTCAGCGAAGGCTACAATGTCGTGACCGTCAACGGAGCCAGCGCCTTTCTGACCGCCCTGACGGCGTCCGGCCTTAAGCCCCAGCCCTTTACCTTTGTCGGTTTTCTTTCCGCCAACAGCAATGAGGCCGCCCGCCAGCTTGAAACCTATGTCAGCTATCCTGATACCCTGATTTTCTATGAAGCTCCCCACCGGATCAAAAGGACGCTGGAGCTGATCAGGCAGGTCATGGGCGACCGCCAGATCTGTCTGGGCCGCGAGCTTACCAAGTACTACGAAGAATACATCCGGGGCACCGTCAGTGAAGTGCTGTCGGTCATTGAAGAAGTCAAAGGCGAAATCGTCGTTGTCGTTCAGGGCGCCGGCAAGCCTTACATTGCCATCGAAGAGCTTGATATCAACAAGGTAGTCGAAGAGTACATTGCCTCCGGCATGACTGCTTCCACCGCCATCAAGCAGGCCGCCGAAGATTACAATCTGTCAAAAAACGAAGTCTATAAAAAGTTTCTGCAGTCCCGTAACTGCAACTGAATGAAAAGAGCCGCCGGCTCTTTTTTTTGACCGCGCAAAAAAGGCCCGGGCGGGCCTTTTGAAGATGCGGGCAATTGCGGCTTAGGCAATTACTGCTTGTTATAATCAAATGTGTTTTTACTGGAAAGATTGGTAATCTGCAGCGCGGTGTCGCTGACGGTAAAACTGTAGAAGTTTATCCGCTCGGCATCCGTGTCATAGAGATAGAGCTGGGTCTGCTTGCTGTCACAGCCCCACTTGAGATCTGCCACATGGGTTTTGCTGGTGTCATCCTGGTCGAAGCGGTAAGCCGTGCCGTCCTGATTGAAGACAATGGAATAGACATTGGAGTTGTCGCTCTTCCATTCGCCGACAAAAGCCGCCGGCTTTTTGGCATCATCAGGTATTTCCGAAAGCTGCGAGCCGCCATAGACAAATGTCAGCACGGCAGTGGAGCCGTCCGTATTCTGTACCGTGAAATCCTTGTCTTCCATGACAAAGTCATAGGTATAATCCATAAAATCTTCGACAACAATGGTCAGCTTGTTATCCTGCAGTGTCCAGGTGGTGTTGGCCGAAAGGCCATAGCCGTTTACCTGGGAGCCGGTGCCGTCGGAATTGAAGCTGAGCTTGACCGTCGGATCATACAGCATTTCCCAGTCGCCGACCGCGGCCAGTTTTTCCTGAGCGGTCATGCCGGCATAGGGATCCTTCTCACCGCAGCCGGTCAGGCCGGCCAAAAACAGCACTGCCAGCAGTACAATAACAACTCTTCTTATCTTCTTCATTTAATGTGCCCTTTCGCCCATGCGGGCTTTATTTTATAAAGAACCAGCCGGCTGCACCAGCCGTTTCTTCATATAAGACTTTTTTTCGCAGCCCACCGGCCACGCTACACTTTCATTCTGCCATCAGCGGACGGTGTTGGCAACAGTTTTTTTCACAGTGTATAAAAAAACAGCTGCCGGAGGACTGAACCTAACGGCAGCTGCTGTATTCAATGCTGATTCAGCATCATGTCAATCTATCTCAACCGGGGTATTCCCCGGGAAATTGAGTCAATTGTCAGTTGATAGCCTGACCATTGACGTATAAGGTGAAGCCGTTGAAATTAATGTTGCTGTAAGAAGCATCCGCATCCGTCAGCGCGGTAACATAGCTGTCAGCGGTCAGCGTCAGAGTCGAGCCTGCATCAAGGGTGATTTCCAGAGCCGAAGCGCTGTTGGCCGTATTGATGGCCCCGGTATAGGATGAGCCGTTCTGCAGCGTCATCTTCAGCGTTGAGATTGAATCGACAACGATGCTGCCTTCCACAGACTGATTGCTCATCAGCAGTGTCACATCGCCGCCGTTGCTGCCTTCACTGCCCCAGGAATCCTTCTGGATTCTCAGAAAGTTAGCCGAACTGTCATTATTGATGATGACATTATTGGTCAGCGTAATCTGTGCGGTGGTATTGGTGACATAGAAGGAATCACCGTTATTGGTGGTAATGGTGCAGCC
This sequence comes from uncultured Erysipelotrichaceae bacterium, assembly GCA_964436975.1. Lineage (GTDB taxonomy): Bacteria > Bacillota_I > Bacilli_A > Erysipelotrichales > Erysipelotrichaceae > CAYTET01. The sequence continues at coordinate 10,913 of CAYTET010000014.1, read as the reverse complement.
GGTGGCTGTAAAGCTGGCACTGCCGGTATCCGCATCACCGCTGTTGGACTGATAGAGGAAAATATTCTTATAGGTTGTGGACTGGCCGTTGAGGTCAGTGTTGCTGTCAGTCAGCTGGCAATCTGTCAGGGTGACGGAATTCTTGCCTTCAATCACGACCCCTTCAGACGCCTTGGCAATCAGGGTGGCATTGCTGACAGTAATATCAGCTGTCGAATAAATGGCCGGTGAGCCTTTGCCGGTAGTTGTATAGGTGCCGCCGTCAACGGTAACCGTGCCGCCGCCGCGATCGGTTCTGATGGCGGCGCTGGATGTTCCGGCTGTATTGATGGTCAGGTCAGTCGCATTGGTCGTGCCGCCCCCGGTGGTCATAATGCCGCCGGCATTGTCACCAGTGGTGGTGATTGTCGAATCGCTGATGGTAACAGTGGTGCCATCGCTGCTGCTGTTGGTAGTCGTGGCTGACCCGCCGTAGCAGAATACGCCGTTAGCGCCGTCAGCATCGGTAGTGACGGTAACATTGCTGATAACCAGACTGGCGCCGTCTTTGGCGATGATAGCCGAATTTGTGCCATAGAAGTTGCTGTCGTCACCGCTGTCAGCATCACCTGACTTGGTAACGTCAACGCCGCTGATAGCGACCTTGATCGCCCCGCTGGCGGAGATGGCATTTTCATTCGATGCCGTTGACGAATAGCTGCCGCTGTCAATAGTGGTATCAGATGTCAGTTCGGTAGCGGCGCTGTAGGTAACCGAACTGCTGCTGCCGCCGGATGAATCCGACGGTGCTGACGGCTGATTGCTGCTATTGCCGGAAGTCATGAAATAATTCTTGGTAATAGCGGCATCGCCGACGGTAATGCCGGCTGTCAGAATCACGCTGACAAGAATACCGATGATAAGTTTATCCGTTGTCGCAAATGTCTGCTTGAAAGTCTTTTTATTGAAGGATGAAGCGACCAGGTAGACGGCCGTTACGGCAATCACCAGGCCCTCCGCCGCAAATAAGACATAATAGCCGGCGGTCAGTTCAGTCGAACCTGAAGCCGCTGCCGGCATCATGCCGCTGCCGCCGTCCTGACTGCCGCTGGGCATATCAGGGGGAGTGGACTGGCCGCTGCCGCCGCTCTGACTGTCACTGGGCATATCAGGGGGCGTAGCCGATGAATCCGTGCTGATTCCGCTGTCAGACTGGCTGGTCGGAGCTGACTGGCCGCCATTGAAAGACGGAATGTCAGACGAATTGCCGGTTGCTGTTAAATTTTTAGCCGAAACCATAGTGAAGTAAGTGCCCACCAGGGCAACGGCTAACAGAACTGCCATTAATGTATTTTTAATACTTCTTTTCATTTAGGTTGCCCTCCATACTGACAGTGTAGCCTGTCAATGTGTCGCACCCGTGAAAGCAGTTTAATTTTTATATGAAATTATCAGCCGGCTTTTTTCACAGAATTACACCCTTCACAAAGATTTCAATGCCGATGCCGATCAGAATAAGACCGCCCAGAATACAGGCTTTATTGGACAGCTTGGTGCCGAAGATCCGGCCCAGCAGCAGACCGGCAATTGAAATGACAAATGTAACGATGCCGATAATCAAAGCTTCGACAGCGGCCGCGGCCAGACTGTATTCGGCAATCGCAAAGCCGACGGACAGAGCGTCAATGGAAGTGGCGATGCCCTGAAGAATCAGACCCTTGCAGTCCACAGCCGCACACTGGCAGTCCGGTTTGCTGCGGATGCCTTCCCACAGCATCTTGCCGCCGATATACAGCAGCAGGATCAGCGCAATCCAGGGAATGACCTTCTCAAAGCTGGTGAATATTTCGGCAATGGTATGAATGCAGACCCAGCCAATCAGCGGCATGACGGCCTGAAAGCCGGCAAAGACCCCGGCGATGACGCCCATCCGGGATTTAGACATGCCGGGTTCGTGCAGACCGTTGGCCAGCGAGACCGAAAAAGCATCCATGGCCAGACCTATTCCGAACAATACAGCGTTGAGAAAAAACATGGTGTTAAACATCGTCTGATCCTCCTGGGATAAAATAAAACCCGGTTCAGCTTTCCGCAGCTGTTACCGGGTGAAATAACATCAGCACAGACCCCGGGAATAGCTTGGAAAGTTATTCACATGAGTCTCGCAATTTAAAACAAGCCAGACTGTGGTACAGTCAGTATGTTGACTTGTTGCTTAAATAAGCTTGCTACTCCCTCTTAAAGATACTTTCATATAATCGGCCAAACCAGCGAGTTTGTCAATGCTAACTCGCCGGCCGGATCAATCCTGCGGTCTTGCTTTTAGACTGATTAGCAGTAGAATGATACAATAACAAAAAACAGGGGAAACTATTATGACTATTCGTCTTGCTACCACTGCCGATGCCTTTGCCATCCGCAGTATTTACAGCCAGTATATCAATACGCCCATAACCTTCGAAACGGCCCTGCCGTCCAATGCCGAGTTTGTCCGCCGCATTGCCACCACTTTGGCCCGCTATCCTTATCTGGTTTATACCCAGAGGGATAAGATTGTCGGCTATGCCTACGCTTCCGCGCTCAGTCCGCGTGATGCCTATCAGTGGGCCAGCGAGCTGTCTGTCTATGTCGACTCAACCGCTTATGGCGCCCATATCGGTCATCTGCTGTACAAAAACCTGATGACCCTGCTGGCTTTCCAGAATGTCGTCTCGGTCTACGGCTGTGTCTGTGTGCCCAATGCCGCTTCTGACCATCTCCACCAGGCCTTTGAATTCAAGACGGTCGGCACTTTTCCCCATGCCGGCTATAAAAACGGAAAATGGTATGATGTCAGATGGTATCAGCGTGACCTGGGCGATCCAACAGTCACTCCCAAGCCCTTTATTCCTTTTGTCCGGCTCAACCAGCAGTCAATTAAAGCCCTGCTGGCCGCCTCCGGAAAGACTGTTTAACTGCCGTAAAAAGAGAGCCTCAATTGAAGCTCTCTGTTTTGTATTAGAAGTGGGATGACCCGCCGCCATGGCTTACGCCTGACGATCCCATATGCATGCTGCTGCCTCCGCCGCCGCTGCCGCCGGTATTCTTAGGCCGGGGTGTCACGGTAGTATGGGTATACAGATACATGTCAAAGTTCTCAGTCAGATTGAAACTGCCAGCCCGGACATAGTTCTGGGCGGCATACTGCTTTTTAGCCGACTTCATGCCGGCCTGCATGATCAGAATCGCGATAAGACCGATCAAGGCACCGATGCCCAGGGAAATCAGGCCGCCGGTTACTTTGCCGATGGGCTCCGCCGGACTGTTTTCAACATCATACGGCGTGCCGTTACGGGCCAGCGTCAGGTAGCGGTCACTGATATCCGCAAACCGGTCAAAGGCCTTGGCATAAGCGCCATCGGACAGATAGGAGCGGAAATCATCAAAGGCTTTTTCAATGCCATAGTCGGTAAAGGCCACGGCACCATAGCCGGTTGTGGTAATGTGCATGTCACGGCTGTCCATGTCGAGCAGCAGCATGACCCCGTCTTTGTTTGTGCCATAGCCATAGCCGTTGGCATCATAGAAATCATCGGTGAAAGCCGTAATGGACTTGCCGCCCAGACCGTTGACAATAACAACAGACACTTGGCAGCGCTGACTATTGCTGATAGTCTCCAGCCGACTGGATAAACTCTGCTCTTCAGCCGGGGTAAGGATATCCGCGGCATCATATACCAGACCGGTCTGATTAGTGGTGTCTGAACTGCCCGTATCTCCGCTTACGCCGTAATAAGCCGCAATCTTAGTCAGATAGCTGTCAAGACCGGAATACAGGGCGTCGGCCGAGATGCCGCTGAGATACTGTTCGGCCTCAGTTGTTGACATGGCTCCCTGTGAATACAGGGAATAGCTGTAATTGGTCATATCCAGCGCCAGCACCATTTCGCTGCTGCCATAATTGCCCGACTGCAGCTTGCTCTGGGCAAAGGATGACAGATCGGCATTGTCAGTGTTGTAGATAATATAGATAATTACCGCCGTACCGGCCTGCTGGTAGATCTGGGTCGCTTTTTCATTCAGACTGGCCAGCTCACTGCTGGACAGATAATCACCGGTCTGATCGAAGACAAACTCCTGACCGGCCGCCCGGACCGGGCTGACAAAACTGAAGACCAAAGCCAGCAGCAGAGTGAGAATCGCAATTGATTTTTTCATCATGTCTTTCCTCCCTCTACATTATTCCTACCAGCAGCATTATCACAAAGACAATGGCTGCTGAGATGAGCCAGAAAAGCAGATAGTATCTAAACCGCAGACCGCCGTCAACCGGCAGATCACCGATAAACTTGCCGGTCTGCCCGTTCATGGCAAAGACATATTTCTTATCATGCCAGCTGGTATTAAGCAGCCAGACCGGCAGCAGGGCATAATGAACCTCGCCGCTGTTCATGATAATGCGGCTGGACTGGGGAATAACCGCCTCATAGCCGATAACGGTCGAGGCAAAAGTCATTTCCGTGCTTGTTTTAATCCGCTGGTTGGCCCGCGGAATTGATGCATCAGCATCAACATCATAGCGGTCTGCCAGATAGCCGGCCAGATAAGCCGTCTGGAAATCCATGGCATCATCATAATCAAACGGCTCGATTGCTTCCATCAGGGTATCATCCATTTTGGTAGAGCCATCGACCGGAACTTTATCAAAGCCGATAGAACCGGCTCTTTTAATCAGGTAATAGGAAGTTTCGGTATAGTCGTTATTCGAATCTGAATGATGACGGACCCGTTCAGCTTTGAATGTCATGTTGGCATCAGCATCGCAGTCAAACAGCCAGAACGGCACATAGATGCCCCTGATCTCATCAATGTGATTCTGGTTAGTGAATACCTTGGGCAAAAGCGGCCGGCCCTGGCAGTGCTTCAGCAGCGCCGCCTTGGCCGCCTTTTTGTCCAGTTTAAACGGAATGATAAAATCCGGCTGCAGCAGGCCTTTTAGATTTTCGGTCATGACAATCGGATTGCCGCAGTAAGGGCAGCTTGAAGCAGCTGTTTCCTTATCAGTAATGATTTCAGCGCCGCAGGAATCACAGTGATAGCTGGCCATTCCATCGGCGGTCTCATTATCCATCTTCTGGGTCGCTGAATTATCCCACTTCATCTCATCCGGCGAAGTCTTTAAGGATTCGTCATATGATTTCAGCGTATCCATTTCATATTCATTGCCGCAGTAAGGACACTTTACTTTCTGGGTATTGGGATCGAAAGCAATCGCGCCGCCGCAGCAGGGGCATTTATATTGAAGTAGATCCGACATAGATTATCCTCTTTCTTCCTGGTGGTCTCATGACAATCCCGACATTAAAAATGCCGGGACTGTCAGAGATGCTGTATGTTGTTTTACTGAATCTTCTCGCCGCACTGCGGGCAGAACTTCGCCCCGGCTGCCAAAGCGGCCCCGCATTTAGGGCAGGTGGCCTGGGCCGGCTTAGGCTGACCGCACTGAGAGCAGAACTTGCCGGTATTGACTGTGCCGCAGGCACAGGTCCAGCTGTCCGCCGCAGCGGCAGGCTGCTGGTTATTGGCCCCCATCTGATATAAACTGGCGGCATTGACTCCGCCGGTTCCCTGAGCCATATTGACGCCCATAAAGCCCATGGCTGCGCCATTGGCATTATTGGCTGCATCCTGCATGGCCTGCGCCTGGGCGCCGGCTAATTCGGCCGCGGCTAATGTCGGATCTTTCAGACCGGCATTGAACTGACGGTTCTTAATGCGCTTTTCATCTTCCGCATCCGCACTGACTGAAGAGACACCGAATGAGACAATCTCAATGCCGCGCAGATCACGCCATTTGTTGCTGAGTTGTTCGTTAAGAACGTCCGCAATCTCGGTGGTGTGGGCCGGCAGGGCACTGTATCTGATGCCCATTTCGGAAATCTTGGCAAAGGCCGGCTGCAGAGCGGTCAGCAGCTCGGTTTTCATCTGGCTGTCAATCTCTTCACGGTCATAATACTGGGCCATGTTGCCGCAGATATTGGTGTAGAACAGAATCGGATTGGTAATCCGATAGCTGTACTCACCGAAACATTTGATGGAGATGTCGGCATCAATGCCGGCATTGGCATCAACAACACGGAACGGAACCGGATTGGCGGTGCCATACTTGTTGCCGACGATTTCCTTGGTATTGATGTAGTAGATGCGCTGGTCATTGGCTGCAGCGCCGCCGAAGCTGAAACGCTTGCCGATGTTGCCGAAGACTTCCTTGATATTCTTGGCTAAGCCTTCCCCGCCAAACAGGGACGGTTCGGTTGAGGCATCATAAGTGTACTCGCCCGGTTCACCGCAGATATCAACGACCTTGCCCTGATCAACAATAAGCATGCACTGACCGGAGGCCACAATGATCTTGGAGCCGGTGGTGATGATATTATCACTGCCCTGATGGCCCTGCTTGTAGCCCTTGGCGGCTAAAACATCGGTAGGTAAAGCATCACAGACAAAGTAATCCTTAAACTGATCGCCGATGCTGCCGGTAAATGCACTGACTGCTGCTCTGATTAAGCCCATATTTTTTTCTCCTTTTCGCTTTGCGAATTATTAGATTCCTTTTATTTCCGGAGGCCGGAAAGCGGGATCTATCTACTGATGGCGGCTGCCATCATCAGAATCAATTAAACACTGCTGCCGCGGCGCTTTGAATGCGGGCCGCGCTGAGGGATCAAACTGTTTTTTACACCTGGCCCCGTCCTCGTCCTTTCTCTGTTGTACCATAATAATAAGACAAACGAAACGCTATTTCCCTATCCCTGCCGGGTAGTTTGAATAAGTTTGAAGAAGCCGTGGCTGGGCCGCTTTAATAGCCCCGGATGACCAGTCCGCTGTCGCGGGCGGCCACCGCTAATTCCGTACGGTTGTCAAAACCGGTTTTTTCCAGCATGGAGTTGATATAATGCTTAACTGTCCAGACCGATAAGTGCAGCGTCTCGGCAATTGCCTTATCCGGGGCTCCGCTGATCAGCTCCCGCAGAATATCCAGTTCCCGCCGGTTAAACTGGGTGCTGTCAGCCTGCCCGATATTTACCTGCGGGGTGGCTGATGGATAAACGTGCTCGCCGGCCATGGTACGGTTCATAATATCAAGCAGACTGTCCCGGTCAGCGCTTTTGTACCAGAAGCTTTCGACATTCTCATTTTTGGCCTTGGCTATAAAAGAATATTCCGGCATGGAAGTAATGATGATGATCTTAATCTGGGGAAATTTGTGCTTGATGCTGGCGGCCGCCTGCAGACCGCTTTCACCATAGGCTGTGCAGACGTCCATTAAAATCAGATCGATGGGCTGCTTCAGGCAGTACACTTCGGCCAGGGAGGCATTCTCAATGGTATACAGCAGATTGTAGCGGCTGTCCTCATTAAGCCAGATGGACAGCAGCTGGCTGGACATCGCCTGGTCTTCAACCAGCAGAACATTTACCATTATGCTTCATCCCCCTTCCTGTTAATGCCAATTGTAATACATAATTTGGGCTGGCTGACGACCCGCATCCAGCCGCCGGCCTGCTCAACACTCTTCTGCAGGCTGGACAGACCGCCGCCCAGTTTTATCTTACCGCCGGGCGCCAGACCGTCATTGGTGAAAGATACAACATATTCATAAGCCGTTGTGCTGATATTGATATACATGTTCTTGGCCTGGGCATGGCGAACCGCATTGGTCATGCACTCCTTGCCGGCATTGATTATCAGCCGCATGGCCTGGTTATCCGCCTGGGGCAGCTGACCGGTCAGCCCTATTTTCATATCTATAGCCACGGCCGCATCCTGCAGCTGTTTCAGGCCGTCATCCTCGCTGCGGATTTTAGTCTGTCTCTTCAGCAGTTCGATAGTGCGGTGCCACATGGCGTTTAATCCATCCACGGTTCCGATATGCTCGGTAAGATAAGCGCGGGTGGCCAGCAGCGAACGGCCCATTTCATCATGAATCTGGATGCGGGTGGCCAGCTGCTCTTCCTGGCGGGTGACCTGCTCTATTTCACTGTTATGCTTGAGCAGCCGCTTATTGATCTCATCCAGCTGCCGGTTATCTTCCTGCAGCTGCTGGCTGTATTTGTACAGATCGGTAATATCCGTGGCCAGAACCTCATAAACGATGTTGTTGTTGATTGTCAGCTGGCGGCGGGCAAATGACCAGATCCGGCCGTTAGGGAAAGACAGAACCGGCTGCGGCCCCTCTTTAAGAAGTATAACATCATCCAGCGGCTGGGCCAGGTTATTCCAGAGCCGGTTGCCGTCAGTCAGCCAGTAGCCGCTGACCATGCGGCCCAGTTCCTCCATGCAGGTATTGATCAGCAGCATGGTGCCGTCATTAGCGTAATAAGCCAGTCCGCTGTATAAGTCATCGCAGCTTTCCTTGATGACGTTTGACGTCATCTTGGGCTTGACGATTTTATAGCTGACCGTCAGCGCCCGGATAACCAGATAATCGCACAGCAGCACGCTGCCCATCTGAAAATACGGACGGCGGGCAAACAGGGCAATGATATCAGTGAAATCATGAATGAGGACTTTGACCAGCACCATCAGGAAAAGAACCGTTGGGATAAAAAGCACCCCGGCAAAGATTCTGACATACTGCCGCTGGGGGTTGATGGCCAGATTCAAAAGCCACAGACAAAGAATGATATTGCTGATGATGAACAGGCTCTGGTAGCCGATGGAAAGGTTGGTATATAGGGTCATGGCAGTTTACCGTGGCAGCGTTATCTGGATGATAACATTGCCGTTATCATGCCGGATGGCCATTTTCCCTTTCGCTTTTTCAATGCGTACCCTGTTTTCAACGGCATTCAGCTGGACTTGGCTGTCCGCCGTTATCGTCAGGACCACCTTGCTGCCGCTGCCGGCTAAGGCAACATCAAGATATCTGACATCGGCCAGCAGCTGTTCCAGAACTTCCTCAAACAGGTCATACATTAACATGATATTTCCTGATGCCATCATCCCTTCCGCCTGAGGCAGATAGCTGACATCAACATTCAGGGTTTTAACATTCTCCAAAGATTCCTGCAGACACATTGCCAGTTCACCGCTGGCCATTTTCTTTTTATTGACGCTGACCAGCACCAGATTGCTGCGGCGCTTTATATAAGCACTGATAACACAGATTGTACCCAGTATCGTATTGGTATCATATTTGTCATTATCAAGTTCACCCAGCAGTATTTCCAGATCCTTCAAAGGGCGCATGATGCTTTTCTCGATGATGGCGTACAGGCGGTTCTGCTCATTAACCCGGATCTGCCGGCTCTTTAAAGCTGTCTCGGCCCGTATTATTTCATTATGCCGGGAAGTCACCGCGCCGTTCTGCTCCAGTGCATCGAGAACCTCGTTGATGGCCTTGACGTTTTCCAGCCAGATGACATGGCCGCCGCTGACCGGCTGGCTGCGCAGCCGGATATTATTGCCCAGATCAACCGTTCCGTTTTCAGCAGCTATCATGGTCTGCCGGTCAATATGAACTGCTGTAGCTGAAGAATAAAGCGTCTTGTAATCATCGTTGACGATCTGCACGGCTAAAGATGAATTCTCCAGCAGTTCCTTGTAGTTTTTATTGGAGGGAACCAGGCCGGTCTTCAGTGCTGCCGCCCACAGAAACAGATTGCCGGCGCAGAACAGGCAGTCGATGTTTGAGCCCAGAATGCGGCTATTGGGACCGGCTTTGATTTTGGCATATAAATAACACAGCCAAACCACGAAAGCCAGTATCGGCAGCCAGGAGAAAGTCCGGCGGGAAAAGACCCGGCGGCTGATATACATATAAACCATGGCATACACACTTATGGCCACCGTCCAGCCGGTCAGAATCCAGAAGCCGCTGTTATATTCGTAGGAAACAATCTGGTTATTGTAAAAGGTCTTGGTGTAGAAGAACAGATGATGATAATTATTGGTCAGCAGCAGGATGAACAGCGCCACAGCCGGTATGCCCAGCATAATCAGCGGCCGGTAGCCTTTGGTGCTGGCCTGGTTCAGGTTGATGACAATAATCATCCCGAGAAGCGGAATGGCAATTTCCGGAAGGTAGCTCAGATAAAACAGTAGCGAACTTGAGTAATTGATTTCCGAAAGAATTACCTGGCCGGCCATGGTAATGACGCTCAGTATGGAGAGCACCATCATCAGCCGCAGGGCACTTTTGATAAGCGGTGACACGACAGTCTGATTGAAGGTGCTGTCATAAGTCATAAACAGGGCACAGTAAAGCAGGGCCTGGATGATGATTATATCGACCTTGTCCAAGTCCGCAGCAAAGTCCAGCAGCAAAACAGTGATTACCACAGCGCAGGCCAGAATAATCGCCAGATTCTGCCGGAAAACTAATTCTGATTCTCTTTTATCAGTCATTATCCACAGTATAACAAATCAGGCCTTTTCTCTCAAGACAGGGTTTGAAAGGCTGACTATACTAAAGAATATCGCCGGACCATACATCCTCGCCGTCATTCACCTTTGTCTTTGACTGGCTGCTCTTGCCGCTTGATTTGCTGGTTTTGGCAGGCGCCGCCGGCACACTGGCAACCTTGCGGACTGTTCCGCTGTCAGCCCCGCTGCTGCACAGCCCGTCCGGCCGCTGTTCATTTTTGAAGGGGTCGGCTTGTAAAGCAGCGGCCGCACTGCCGGCCCCGGTCCAGCCCGTTCCGTCAAACCACTGCAGTTCATTATCATAGATTCGAATTTCGGCCGTTGGCAAGGCTGCTTTCTCTTCCGGCATTATAACCGGCCTGAGGAAAAAACCGGCCGCAAAAAGGCTGCCGCCGCCGATAATGGCGGCACATGCCAGAATGAGCCGCTTTGACATTTTGGACGGCTTTCCTTCTGAATTCTTATTCTGCTCTTTTTTGGCTCATCATCAATAAGAGTGGGTATATAAATCAATGAAAATGCTGATG
>CAYTET010000013.1:0-32054 GCA_964436975.1 uncultured Erysipelotrichaceae bacterium | reverse complement strand
GACTTGGCCGGATCAAGATTGCCGGTCGGCTCGTCAGCCAGCAGAACTTTCGGTCTGTTGGCAATGGCTCTGGCAATGGCCACCCGCTGCTGCTGACCGCCGGAGATCTCCCGGGGAAAGCTGCGGGCCTTGTCCTGCAGATCAACGATCTCCAAAACTTCCCTGACCCGCCGGTGGATCTGCAGCTTGGAAAGCCCGATTACTTCCAGCGAGTAAGCTACGTTTTCAAAAACCGTTTTATATTCCAGCAGGCGGTAGTCCTGAAAAACGACTCCGATATTGCGGCGGTAGAGCGGCACTTTGGAAAACCGCAGCCGGCCGACATTTACTTCATTGACCATAACCGAGCCGCGGCTGGGAATCTCCTCCCCGTCCAGCAGCTTTATCAAAGTGCTTTTGCCGGAGCCGGTATTGCCGATGACATAGACAAATTCCGAGTCATCAATGGTTAAAGAGACATCATTCAGGGCATTGACACCATTGCGATAGGCTTTATACACATCCTGAAGAATGACCATTACAGTTGTCCTTTCATTCTGCACAAATCCCATTACAGTATACCACGGAAGACCGGCGGGTTATGTTAAACCCGGTATTCGTAAGTAAAGCCCTCGCCCTTCACTTCCTTGGCATCAGAAACGATGATAAAGGCATAGGGATCAACCCCGGCGATATACTGGCTCAGCTTGGCATACTGGTTTTTGGCAACGACCGTCAGAATGACATCGCGGTCTTCGCTGGTATAGCCGCCCAGCCCCTTTAAGATGGTGGTGCCGCGGTATAAATCCGTGTGGATATAGTCGCAGATCTGGCTGAACTGACTGCTGATGATATACAGGGCCACCGCTTCATTGGTCTTGGGCAGCATGGTCTTGTCGATAGCCATGCTGGATACATAAATAGCCACTATGCCGATCAGCAGGGCCTCAATGCCATAAATCCACAGCCCGGCAATGGCGACGATGGCATCAGTGATCAATGTCAGTTTGGACAGCTTGACACCGGTGAACTTGTGCAGGATAAGCACTATGACATCGGTCCCGCCGGTCGAGCCGTCATTGCGGAACACTATGCCCACCCCGGCTCCGGCAATCACACCGCCGTAAACGGCAGCCAATAGAGCGCCGCATTCAATTTTGACGGGAGCCAGTGACAGCAGGTGCAGAAACAGCGGATAGACCACCGCCGAGATGGCCGTTGTCATCGCAAAGCGGCGGCCCAGAATCAGCCAGCCGGCCAGGAAAAAGGCCACATCCAAAACATCAATGATGATGACATCGCTGATATTGGTGAGCCGGCTGATAATTATGGCAATGCCGGCCATGCCGCCGGACAAAATGTCATAGGGCAGGATGAACCAGCTGACGGCCACGGCCAATAGAAAATTGCCGCCGATTATTTCCAGAATACCGATTACTTTTTGTTTTTTTGTTTTAACCACGGGCGTTTACCTGCCTGTCTAATTACTTATCTTACCAGCTGCCCCCGCCGCTGCCGCCAAAGCCGCCTCCCGAAAAGCCGCCCGATGATGAACCGCCGGAAATACCAGAGCCGCCGGAGCCGCCCTTGGGGGCCGGCACCGAGGTCATGGTCTGCTCCATGGACCGGAAATGATCATCGAAATTAACCATCGTCATATAAGGAACGTTGTAATTGTAGCCGTCAGAATACCATTCGCACGGCTTGATACTCAGATTGACGAAGTGGTCATTCCAGACCTTGACCAGCCCTAATGCATAGGCATAAGGCAGAATATCATAGAAATAATAAGGGTTTTCGCTGTTAAGGCCGGCCAGCCGGGCCGTGTCGGCATGGATGATAAACTGCCGCAGACCCAGAACATGGTTCAGCATTTCGTCAGCGTAAGCCGTCCGCTTGGTCATAAAGACGATGGAAAGAATCGCCACCGCTTCAAAAGCCAGGGCCGCCAGACCGTAAATAAGATTGGCCTGATAATGCCCGACGACATAGATGGTCAAAGCGAAGCTGCCGGAGGCCAGAAGAATGCTGACTGTCATGGGCAGCCAGACGCCTTTGGCCGAGGACAGATAGCGCTTGTTATAAGCCACATTGATCAGAAGGATCGCAATCCACAGCAGTATTATCTGGAATACCGCTATGACAATGCTGACCGGATCAAAGCTGTAGCCGTAGCCGACCGTCAGGGTAAAAACCGCCAGCGGCAGAGGCAGCAGCACCGAGCCGATGATCTGCAGCACAACCGATGTTTTGGTGACCAGCCTTTTGGCCGGATCTTTATGTTCATCTTCCAGAGCGGCAATGGCTGAATCCATGGTCCGGTAGAATTTGTTCTTGAGCTTGTCAATTACTACCGTATCTTTTTTCTTAAACAGACCGTTCCACAGGATTTCCTCATATTTGTGGACCCCGGGCTCCAGCTCATTCTGCTTGGTGACCGTCAGCTGTCCGTTTTCCTGCTTGATTGTGACCAGCCCGCGCCGGCCCCAGTCAATGATCAGCGAGCAGATGTCGGAAGCATCTGCCTTGCCGTCAAGGAAATAGCCGAATTCCGCCGGACTGATCCCGGCCGGAGCATGGTATTCCTCATGCCGCAATAGCGGCGTGTCGTTGCCGAAGATAAAGAACAGGGTGGCCCAGATCAGCGCGAAAATGCCGCCGGCCAGCATGCCGGCCATGGCATAGCTGTTTACATCAGGAAATGTAAAATAAGAAGCCGGCAGCAGGATCTTGACGGTAATCGCCTCGCCCTGCCGCAAAGTGGTGTTATAACTGCCGGAAATGGTATTGCCGCTGATGGAACAGACAAAATCATTCGCCGTCGTCTGGGTTTGGCCCTGAGGCGTGTCAAACCAGACTTCATTGATATCAAAGGTGTCGGGCATGGCAATCCGGAAAGTGGTGCGGCCGGTATCAGCCTTCCACTGGTCGCTGACAATATTCATAAACAGCATCTGCATCCCGTTCAAATCAAGGTCACGGGTCGTAATGATGTAGCTGAACCGGTAGGTTTCATAGATATTGGCATAATAATTGCCGCTGCCGATTTTAATCTGGACCCCGTTGGTATAATACGTTGTTTCGTGGGACTGGCTGGACAGCATCTTCACCTTGTGCACCGGAAAGGTGTACTGCCGGTAAATCGACTGGCCGTTTTCTATCCAGGTCATGTCATAGGTCGTTGGAATGTTGACATAGATGCCGTGGCGCTGGGTGGTAAAATGAACGTCGAGGGTTTCGGTAACCAGAATGCTGCCGTCAGCGCTGACCTCCATATCGACATCATGAGTCAGTATCTCAAAGCCGTCCGAAGATTCCGCCTTAACCGCTGAAGAATCAGCCGGCAGAACCAGACAGGCCATACATAACAGCACCGCCGCAATTATCCGGACGGTCCGTTTTAATTTATCCTTGGTCAGACTGTTTGACATGGCAATGCCCCCTTACCGGATAATTATATAATAAAGCCCGCGGGCCTGCCAAATAAGCGTAAAAAAGCAGCGCGGTAAAGCGCTGCCGGTTTCATTCAGTGATAATGCCCTTATTCTTCAGGATGCGGCCGATGCCGTTATTAGCGGCCGTATCGGTAACTTCGCGGCCGGCACTCTTCAGAGCCGCGCTGGCATCGCCCATCGCCACACCCCAGCCGACAGATTCGATCATCTCGATATCACTGTCGCTGTCGCCGAAGCCGATGCAGGCTTCCGGAGCAATGCCGATGATCTTCAAAGCAGAGTCCAGTCCGGTTGCCTTGTTGACATTGCGCAGGCAGATCTCATATTCATCCCCGCCGGCCGAAATAATGTCAACTTTGGTATGGAAATGAGCCATCAGTTTGGCAATCAGCTCGCTGTTGGCTTTAACATTGCCGCCGTTAGGCCGTCTGGTCGGATCGGGCTGGCAGCGGTAATAGACATCGCGGTCCTGCTCGAAATTCCAGGGGCTGTCAGGGTTGTCGACCTGAATGAAGACGCCTTCCAAAAACTTCCAGAGCAGCCCGATTTTATGGGCGGCGCAGAAGTCGCACAGATTGCGGTAAGTATCCAAGGGCAGGTTTTTCTCTTCACAGACATAGCCATCCTGGTTATAGACAACATGGCCGCTGCAGGCTACGATAATATCCGGTCTGATGCCGGCCAGCTCCAGCAGCTTCATGGCGCACTGCGGCCGGCCGCTGTCGATGATAATCTTCATCCCGGCCGTCTGGGCCGCTTTGATGGCAGCCGCCTGAGCCGGAACAACCTGCTGGCTGCCGAACTCGGTCAGCGTGCCGTCAATGTCAAATACCAAAGCCTTGTATGTTGTGAATGCAGTTTCCATTTTTTACTCCCCCTGCTGGTAATTCTGATATATTTCTACTTCATAGCCGCGGCTGTACTGGCTGGCCAGCTTCGCCGCAAAATCAACTTCACTGTTTTCCTGGGTGTCAGCGGTCAGAATCATCCGGTATTCATCGAATGATATCGTATAGCGTTTTTCCGTTCCGCTGGCGTCCATCAGTCCCAGATACTTGCCGTTGGCATAAGAGATGCTGTCAAAGGAAACCGGGTACAGATAAGTTGTGTCAATATTTTCCAGGCCGAGTGAAACATAACCGGCCTGAGTAACATAATAAACTTTATCGCCGATACTAGTCAAGGCCATATAGCCCTGGCCGTCATTGACAACATACTGGCCCAGCGAGGAAAAATCCTGCTGGCGGTAGACGGTGATTGTATTATTGCTGGCCAGAACATACAGATATTCACCAGCCTGTTTGACATCAATAAAATAGTAATCAAAGCTGAGCTTGGTTTCCGTAGAGGCGTTGTAGCGGGCGGCATTATCGCTGCTGCCATCGGCAAAATATCCGGCCTCACTGGCATACACCAGATCGCCGCCAACATCCTGGTAGCTGGCGGCAACCGTAAAATCCTTATAAGTCATCTTCTGGTAGCTCTGGCCGTCATCCAGGGAAAACCAGACGCCGTCCTGTCCGAAAAAGGCATTAGTGATGTAATCAGTGTGGTATTCGCGCAGCAGTTTGTTGTCAGCACCCAGCACCACAATCAAGCCCTCATTGGTATCGCTCTTGGCTAAAACAGCCACTTCGCACACTTCGCTCTGCCGGCTGCGCAGAACAGCGGAGCCGTAGGTGATGCCGATGGCACAGGCCAGGGCAATTATGACTATCAGTATGGTTTTTTTCATTCCGGGTCTTCCTTTCCGGTCTTGCGGTAAACCGTTACCGTAAACTGGGCGGTAACATCCATTTCCTGACGGCTCAGCAGCCGGGCTGAGTCAGCTAAACTGGAGGTATGGTAATACGGGGTCATCATCCACAGCGCCCGGACCGCCTGATTGTCAGCCAGATGCATCTGTTGGCTGATGGACAGCTGCTTTTCGGTAATAAAGCCGGGATATTCCTTATCTTCCGGCGGGTTGTCATAGGGGGTCTGGTAAACGGCCTCTTTCATTTCCCAGAGGTGTTTGGGTCCCGGCCCGGCCACAATAAAGAATCCGCGGTCGGCCAGAATCCGGCCGAATTCGGCCGCCTGGTAAGGGCAGAAGACACTGATTATGCCATTGATGCTCGCATCAGCCAGCGGCAGATGAAATACACTGGAGACAAAGCTGACGGCGGCTGGGCACTGTTTGGCCGTCATGGCCGTGCCGACTTTGGAAATGTCGGTGGCATAAACGGTCAGCGGCCGGTCCAGATGGCTCAGCAGATAGCCGGTATAATAACCGCTGCCGCAGCCGGCATCCAGCAAAGTCTGGCCGGCTGTCATATTCTGTTTGACAAGATCGGTCAGCGTCTGGGCCAGAAACTGGTAATAGCCGGCCTGCAGAAAACACTGCCGGGCTAAAAGCGCCTGCTTTTCATCACCCGGCTGTTCACTGTGCTTCTGGTTGGCCAGCATCAGATTGACATAGCCGCTTTTAGCCAGATCATAGCTGTGCTGGTTTGAACATATATAGGCGGCTTCCGTTCTGACTAAAGCAAGGCCGCATTTCGGACAGATCAACATGACGCCATCTTCCCTTCTTAACGGCCTTATTGTATCATCAATGCCTCAAAAAAGGTACTGCGCCGCAGTACCCTAGTCAATCTTCTTTAAATCTGCGTAGGAGATCTCCGTAGAGGTCTGCCGGCCCAACATGATAATCAGCACGCTGGCGGTTTCCGCATCATCATTCATGGCATCAACCACGCCGTCCACGTTAAGGAACGGTCCGGACTGGATGCGCACCCGGTCGCCGACTTTGAAGTCTACAACCGTCTTGGTCTTGCTCAAGCCCATCTTGTGCAGGATCATTTCAATTTCAGCCCCGCCCACCGGGAAAGGCTTGGCGCCGCCGCCGGACGAACCGATAAATCCGGTTACCCCCGGGGTATTGCGGACAATGTACCAGGCTTCATCGGTCATGATCATCTCAACGAAGATGTAGCCGGGATAAAGGTTTTTAACCTTCTCGACCTTTTTGCCGTTCTTATAATCAATCTCGGTTTCTTCCGCGACGATGATATTCAGCAGGTAATCTTCCAAACCCATGGAGACCCGCCGCTGCTCAAGGTTTTCCTTGACGCGGTTTTCATGGCCGGCATAAGTGTTGACAACATACCATTCTTTCTGCGGCAGTTCCTTGCCGCTCTTATCGTCAGCGGTTTCCGTCTCAGGCTGGACCGCCGGCGCTTCTTCCGGGGCGCTGACCTGATCCGGCTGCTGGTCAGCCGGATGGGCCGCCGCCTTTAAAATATGCGTTCTGCGCGAAACGCTGGCCGTTTCTTTTTCATCATCCTGAACCGGCTGATCGACGGCAGGACTTTCGACTTCGCTGCTCTTAATCTCTTCGCTCATATCAGGCTCCGATGCCCATCAGCAGCAGCAGCTGGCTGACCAGCAGGTCGCACAGCACAAAGTAGACCCCGAAGCAGATGCAGAAAATCAGCACCTTGCCGGTATCGCTGAACAGATCTTTGGGTGAAGACCAGCGGATACGCTTGATTTCATTGGAAATGCCGCTCCAGCTGAACCATTTCAGCCGGATGGGAACATCCGAATACTCTTTGGCGGCTCCTTCTTCTTTGGCCTTGGCCTGCTTAGCCGCCTTTTTGTTTAGCTTGGCTTCTTTCTTATCCAGCTTAATCGTTTCTTTTTCTTCTTTAATCTCTTTTTTAGCCATGGGGTTCTTCCTCCTACTTAGTCTCTTTATGGAGTGTGTACTTACCGCACTTGGGGCAGAATTTGCGCAATTCCAGCCGCTGGGTGCGGGTAGCGCGATTGTGGGAAGTTGTATAATTGCGCGACAGACATTCGGAACAGGCCAGTATGACTTTATCGCTCATTTAAAAAACCTCCTTTCGCAAGTTGCTCAATTACTTTACCACAAGGCCCGACTGCTAGTCAAACAGCACGCTGATTTTATGACGGATCCGCTGCAGGGAATTATCGACATCCTTGGTCCGGCAGTTCAGCCGGGCCGCTATTTCCTTGTAGCTGTAGCCCTGCAGCCGGTAAGTCAGAACCTGCCGGTCCAGATCCGGGCCGTCGCACAGACACTGGTTGACCCTTTCGCGGGCAAACTGGCCAGCCAGATAGCGGGCGGGATCGCCGTCTTTCAGCGGATCAGTGACATATTCGGAGAAATACTGGCCATCCGGCTCATCCAGATAGTCTAAAGACAGATTGACCTGGGCATTGAGCCGGTTCTGCCGCAGAGCCTTGCGCCAGCTGGCTTTCATCTCCCGCGAAGCACACAGCACCGCAAAATTGCGAAAAGACATCGGCATGTCTTCCCGGTAGGCCCGGATGCCTTTAAACATGCCGACAGCGCCCAGCTGACAGGCATCCTGCTGGCTGAAACTGTCAAACGGGACATGGATTTTGACCCACAGATTGATGAATACCGGCCGCAGACCCCATAGAAAAACCTGCATGGCCAGGTCATCATTCTGCATAAGCATATACATCATTTCATTTTCGTTAATGGCGCCCATAGTCATCTTCTTCTCCCGTAGGCTTATGTGGTGAGTAGTTTTATTGCAGTGGATTGCGCTGATTGAAAATCTGATAGAGAATGACGCCGGCCGCCACGGAGGCATTTAAAGAGCCGGTCTGCCCCGCCATGGGCAGTCTGACCGCAAAATCACAGGTCTGACTGACCAGCTGGCGCATGCCGTAGCCTTCCGAACCGATGACGACTACCAGCGGCACATCATACTGGCCCTGCCGGTAATCCACCGCTCCGTCAGCCCGGGTGCCGCAGATCCAGTAGCCCTGCTTCTTAAGATCCTTTAGAGTCGCCACCAGATTGGTGACAGCCGCCACCTTCACTTTATCAAGGGCCCCGACGGCCACTTTGGCCACGGTGGCATTAAGCGAGACGCTGCGGTTTTTCTCAATGATTATGCCGTCGGCCCCGACACATTCCGCACTCCGGATAATGGCCCCCAGATTGTGCGGATCTTCCAAACTGTCCAGGGCAACCAGCAGCGGCAGATGGCCGCTGGCCGCGGCGGCCGCCGTTATCTGCTGAATATCGGTTGTATGATAATCATCAACCAGAGCGACATAGCCCTGGTGATTGCCGCCGCCGCTGAGCTTATCCAGCTGGCTGCGGCTGACCGGCACAACTTCAATATTACTGCGGCTGGCCAGAGCGGCCAGCGGATCATCGCTGCGGTTGAGCAGCACATATAGTTTTTGGAGCGGCCGCTTATTCGTTAGCAGCGCCGTCACCGTGTTTTTACCGTACAGATACTGAGCCATGGGCTGTCTCCTCTATTGTTCTGATTATTTCAAATACTGCTTGCTGACGCTGCGTTTGTCCATTGACTTCCCAGTAGCCCCACAGGGTTTCAAACCCGGTTGAGCAGTGATAGTCAACGGCCGAGGCATTTTTAGGTGCGGCATGGGCATGGGCATTGCGGCCCCGCTTATAAATGGAAGTCTCTTCTTCTGACAGCAGATTATTGGCCAGCAGGTAGTGGATAAAACCCGCCTGGGCCGTGGCGCTGACAAACCGGGTGCAGTAATGCTGCATATCATTGACCTTGCGGCAGCAGTCAATTACATACCGGCGGACATACAGGCTGTAGCTGGCATCTCCCAGAAAGGCTAATGCCAAGGGGCTGTAATCTTCCATAAGTCATGTTCTCCTTAACTGTTTAGCTGGCATAATTCTTAATTCCTGAAAAAAAGGGGAAGTCTTCCCTTTTTTTCTATATCAGTTTACGCTGCTGCAGACTGACCCGGTACTGGTCGGCTGCCGCAAAATCCTTATCGGCTTTGGCCTTCGTCCATTTCTCATACAGCTGGTAATCATCCGGCTGCAGCAGCAGCGGTTCAAAAACCAGTCCCAGGATGTCCGTCATCTTGCGGATGGCATTATACTCGCCGCTGACTGCCGTCCAGTCAACATCTCTTTGGCGCATGGCCGTATTCAGTTTCTTGACGCTGTCAAAAATCACCTTATAGCCATTGGGGGTATTCAGATCATCACTCATCGCCGCCATGAACTGGTCAAAGCTGTCCTGGGCCGTCTGGCTGGTCAGGGTGACCTTATTAAGCTGGGCCTTGACCTCCACCTGGCGCAGGGCTGTCGCAATCCGCTCAAGTTCGGTCTGGGCGGTCAATACCGTATCAGCCGAATAGCCCAGCGTATCGCGGTAATGGGCCGAAAGCAGAATCCAGCGGGTCAGATTGGCCCCGAACTTATCCACAAAGTCCTGGGCGGTAATCGTATTGCCCAGCGATTTGGACATTTTAACTTCTTCTTCCTTGCCGCTTGCCGCATCCTTCTGCAGCAGGCTGAGCATGCCGTTATGCAGCCAGTAGCGGGCCAGCGGCTGGCCGTTGACCGCCAGAGCCTGGGCCATTTCATTTTCGTGGTGGGGGAAGATCAGATCCTTGCCGCACCACGAAAATGAAATGGCCCAGGCTCTGGCCGCCGTGGATGTCAATGGTCGGAACGCCGAACTCCTTGCCGATCATGACAACGCATTCTGTATGCCAGCCCGGCCGGCCTTTGCCCCAGGGTGAATCCCACTGGATGCCCTTGGTTGTTTTCTTCCACAGCGCAAAATCCAGCGGGCTGTGCTTCTGCTCGTTTTCCTCCACGCGGGCGCCGGACTGCAGATCATCAATATTCTGATGCGACAGCTGGCCGTATTCCTTGACGCTGCTGATATCAAAATAGACATCGCCGTTGACCTGGTAGGCATGGCCGGTCTTGACCAGCTTGTCAATGAAGTCAATGATCTCGGGCATGGTTTCGGTAACCCTGGGTGTGGCATCAAGCGGAATGACATGCAGCGACTGGCGCACCTTGTTGTAGGCATCAATATAGCGGTTGGCAATCGTCAGCTCGTCAACGCCCTCTTCAATAGCCTTGTTGATGATCTTGTCATCAACATCGGTGAAATTCGAAATATACCTGACCTGATAGCCCAGCTGCTCAAAGACCCGCCGCAGGGTATCGAAGACCACAATCGGCCGGGCATTGCCGATATGGGCATAATTATAGACCGTCGGCCCGCAGACATACATATTGACCCTGCCCGGCTGCAGCGGGACGAATTCTTCAGTCTGCAGCGATAAGGTGTTATAAAGTTTCATTTGGAAATCTCCCCTTAGTACGCCCAAATTATACCCATAATCGCTTTATTGTTCAATCAGAGCGCTCTATTTGCCGGCCCCCTTTTCTGCTTTTCAAATCAGCCCCGGTCTAAATCGGTTATAATACAGTTAAGAGGTGCTTTTATGAAAATACTGGTGTTTGGCTCTTTAAATATCGATCATGATTATTATGTTGATCATCTGATGGCCCCCGGTGAAACTATCGCCGCTGACAAACTTGTTCTGGCCCCCGGCGGCAAAGGTCTCAACCAGGCCATTGCCCTGGCCAAATCCGGCCTGCCGGTCAGTCTGGCTGGCTGTCTGGGTCCGGACAGCCAGCTGCTTGACCAGACCATGGAGCAGTACCATGTCGATGCCGATCTGATAAAGCGCGACCAGACGCCGACCGGCCATGCCATCATCACCATTGATGCCCAGGGCGCCAACAGCATTATGATCTACGGCGGCGCCAATCAGCAGATTGATCAAGCCTATATTGACAGTGTGCTGGCCCAGTTTGGCCAGGGTGATATCATCATCGTGCAGAACGAAATCAGCAGCATGGTCTACCTGCTCAATCAGGCTTACCGGAAGAAGATGACCATTGTGGCCAACCCCTCGCCTTTCAACAGCCGCATTGCCGACTGGCCGCTGGCTCTGATTGACTGGTTTTTCATCAACGAGACTGAAGGCGCTGCCCTGACCGGCAGAAGTGAATATCCGGATATTGCCGCCGGTCTGCTGTCCAAATTCCCCACCAGCCGCTTTGTGCTGACTTTAGGCGGCCAGGGCTCCTGGTATATTGATTCCGCTCAGATCATCAAGCAGACGGCCTATCATGTCAAAGCCGTGGATACCGTCGGCGCCGGCGATACTTTTCTGGGCTACTTTGTCAACGGCCTGTATAACAATCTCACTCCGGCCCAATGCCTCAGCCAGGCTGCCAAGGCGGCGGCCATCTGCGTCAGCCGGATCGGAGCGGCCCAGGCCGTGCCGACTATGGATGAGGTCAGCAAGGCTGATCTGTAAAGTACAAAAAAACTGCGCAGCATATAATTTCGCAGTTTTTTAATGGTTTGACTAGTATTGCTGCATCAGCTGGGGATTGCCGCCGACATAGGTCTGAATGACATTGAACTGGTCATCCATAACCGCAATATCAGCATCATAGTTTTCCCTGATATAGCCCTTAGTGTCGGCTACACCCATCAGCTTGGCCGGATTGCAGGTGCAGGAATTAACCGCTATTTCCACCGGAATGTAAGCCTGGTTTATTTCCCGGCCTAAAATGACATTGAGACGGTTGGCGCTGCCGGCAATCGTGCCGTTGGCCAGCCGGGCCACGCCATCCGGACAGACATCGCATTCCCGCCCGCCGATATTGTAATGGCCCACCGGCAGCCCTTTAATGGATACCGAATCCGTAATGGAAATCAGCTTGTCCTTACCCTTGGCCTTGGCCAGAATGTACATGGAAGGAAAACTGACATGAACGCCGTCACCAATCATTTCGGCATACATGTCTTCAAAATACATGGCCGCCCCGACAGTGCCGGGTTCGCGGTGATGCAGACCGCGCATGCCGTTATAGGTATGGGTAAAGGAAATCGCACCGGCCGCCCGGGCAATGGCGCACTGCTCAAAGGTCGCCCCGGTATGACCCAATGCCACCTTGGTGCCATGAGCAACACAGTAATAAATAAATGACATGTCACCCCGCAGCTCTTCCGGAGCCACCATGACATAGATCAGCCGGCCCTGGGCAGCGGTCTGATAGCGGTCATAAACCGCCGGAGTCGGCACTACTTTATAGTGCAGATCCTGGGCGCCGTGGAACTGGTCGCTGACAAACGGGCCCTCGGAATAGATACCCAGAATGTTAGCTCCGGGATGAGGCTGCCGGCTGACGCTGGCAACAGCCGCCATGCCTTTCAGCATGCTGTCTTCCGGCGCACATGAACAGGATGGCACCGTGGAAGTAACACCTTCCGCCGGCAGATACCGCATCCAGTCCAAAACCCACTGCACGGTGGCATGGTTGGCATCACATTGATTCCAGCCGTGGTTGTGAATATCAATAAGACCCGGCATGATCATGGCATTGCCATAGTCAAAATCCGGCTGTTTCAGATTATAGGGGTTGAGCTGACTGATCTTGCCGCCGATTATTTCAATCTGCAAGGGGCGGAACTTCTCGTCATAATAAACCCGGCTGCTTTGAATTATCATATCGTAATCCCTCCGCTGTTCTTATTCTATCACTCATAGCCCGGTTATTGCCTATTAAAATCGTCATGGTCTACCGGTAATCAGCGATAATGGCTTCAAACTTCTTTTCCGACTGGATTTCATGGGTGATAAACCGGCCTTTGCCGTAAAGGGCAAAGGTGGTAAACGGTGACGGACAGCTACGGGCCTGATCGGCTGATTGGAGATGGATGACCTTAAGCGGTACCTTTTCCCGTTCTGCCACCGCCTTCAGCAGCGGCACGTATTTAGCGGTAAAGGGGCACTGATCGGTGTAGTACATTACCAGGCCGGCCCCCATTTCAGGATGTTCAGCTGCTTTTGCCACCGTCTTGAAAGACGGCCGGGCCGCTTGCGGCTCAAAAGGAAGATACATCAGTTCAAAATAGGGCGGCGCCGTGTCAACTGTTACAAAGCCCTTATGCCTCAGATAGCCCGGATCAGCCAGAAAGCCCGCCTTCTTTTGGGAAGACAGCACCACCAGACCCGCTTTGCCCTGGGCGCGGCTGTCCGCGATGCATTGATCCAGCAGCTGGCTGGAATAGCCGTGGCCCTTGAACTGCCCTGATACCCACAGACAGTCGATATACGTATAGCCGGCTGCCTCAAGCGGAGCCCAGGCCGCCTCGGCCGGGATATATTCAATGAAGCACTTGCCGCGCACATTGCCCTTAAGGAAAACCAGCCCTTCTTTCAGCCGGTCAGCCAGCCAGGCCTTCTTGGAAGCAACCTGGATATCATTATTGTTGGAAATGGCACAGCAGATATGCTCGTCAGCCAGATTCTGCGGTGTCAGTTTTATCAGTTCCATTTCTGATCCTCCCCTATTGTTAATGAACTAATCCAATTCCATAGTTCTGCTCTATTCTTCAACTATAAAGTAGCGGGCTTTTCTTCCACCGTCAGCGTCCGGCCGTCAAGGGTCTGGCTGGCCTGGGCAATGAGGTCGGTCAGCGAAGCCGCCCGCAGCAGTTTGATGATGCCGCTGTCCTGACGGGTTGTATAGATTATGAAGCTGCCATCAGCCGAAAGAAATTGGCCTTTGTTAGAAGCCGTTAGTTTATAACTATATTATCATAGCCAGCCAGTGACTGAAGTAGGCCAGTTCGTCTTCCGTGTGAAACCAGTGCTCGCCATCCTTCTGCTCACTCAGCTGACAGCCAAAGCGGTCGCAGAAGGCTTTAACAGACCCGTACTCACTCAGGGTGTCATTTTCACCGCGCAGAATGAAAGTCGGATGGTTCCATCTGACGATGGGATGGGCTTTGACATAGGCGTAATACGGATAGTATAAAGGCTCGATATCATTGCTGACAAAAGTCCGCTCTTTCAACTCAGCCGGTGTAATGTGGCAGTAAGCCATCAGATTATCAATCAGACGTTCCATGTCAACAACCGGGGAAAGAAAGAACGCCTTGTCAATGGCCTTGTCGGCAAACCCCAGCAATTCAAAATAAGCCCCCATGCTGCAGCCAAACAGCGAAACGGACGTTGCCTTTGACTTAGCCAGATCATAGATCAGATTTAACTCGCGGACACACTCATCCGGCATAATGAAATCTTTCTCATAAACCCTTTCGCCATGCTGGGGCAGATCAAAACTGATTACCTGATAGCCCCTGGGCAAGGCCTGCCGGGCCAACTGCCAGATGCAGTCATCAATTTTAGATGAATGACTGCCGTGGGCGGCAATAATTATCTTTGATGCGTCCGGGCCCCAGACAACGGCCGGTATGCCCTCAATTCGGATTTTCTCAAGTTCCATAGGATGCCTTCCTTAAAAGTTGTACCACCGGCAGCTGCGGTATTCTTCCGCTATCGCCGTTTCAACGCGGCCGGTGCGGTTGTTGATCCGGCCCCCGACCTGGCCGACAACTTTGACAAAACAGATGCAGTCAGGGCCAAACCGGTTCTGCAGATAAGAAACGAAAAGCGTTTCATCATAGCTGTCCGTGTTTTTCCACTCATAAAAAGCCTCGGCCAGCCGGTCTAAGTCGGCCAGAATCGCCGGGGTGACCCGGTACAGTGAAATGGCGCCATCGGCACTCAGCAGCAGCTGTTCATACCCGTTGTTATTCATCTTTTGCCCTTTCTTGCCCTGATGATTATGCTCTGGCTTGATTATAGCGGCAATAGAGCCTTCTTGGCAATGGACGGCGCCGCAGGTGGTTTTGTTTATCGTCGCCGGCTGTTTTATAATTGTTTATATAAAGAATTGGCGGGGGGCTGTCATGGCCAAAGCAAAAATAATCTTTCTGGATGTGGATGGAACTCTGATTGACTATAATGGCCAGCTGCCGGCTTCCGCCCGGACCGCTGTTGATAAAGCCCGGGCCAACGGCCATCTTGTCTATCTGTGCACCGGCTGCAGCAAGGCCGAACTGTCCCGGCGGCAGCTGCCGGAAACCGACGGGCTGATCGGCGGCAACGGGGCCTATGTGGAAGACCATGGCCAGGTTATCATGCACCAGCGGCTGAGCCGCCGGCAGGTTAAAGACATTGTGGACTGGTGCCGCCAGCGTCAGCTGGGCTTTTATCTGGAAGCCAACAGCGGCCTGTACTGCAATGATCTCATGCTCACTAAGGGCAAAGAAGCCATGATCCGCTACGGTACGGCTAAAGGAGCCGGCACGGCAGCGGCACAGCAAAATGCCGCCGCCTTCATCAGCGGTTTTATGCCGGCCCCAACCGCCGATCTTTACCGTGATGATATAAACAAGATTGATTTTGTCCTCTCTGGTTATCAGGACCATCTGGACTCCAAAGAAGCTTTCCCTAAACTACAAGCCCATACCTGGGGCGGCCAGGGAGAAGAAGCGCTGTTTGGTGATCTGGGGCCGGCCGGCATCACCAAAAAGCACGCCATCGGCGTGCTGCTGAAACATTTGAACTGCGGCAAAGAGGATACCATTGCCTTCGGGGATGCCAAAATCGACATTTCCATGTTTGAACTGTGCGGTTACAGCGTGGCCATGGGCAGCGGCGGACCGGAATGCCGGGCGGCGGCTGATTATGTGACAGCCGCCGTGGACGATGACGGCTTATGCAAGGCTTTTGAGTATCTTCATCTGATATAAAAAACCAGCCGGCTTTACTGGCCGGCTGGCTGTTTCTTTGCAAGGCTCAGCAGGAGCCTTTTTTATTGATGTCGCAGCTGCTGGCTTCTTCAAACTCAGCTTCCACACTCATTTCGGCAACCTGCTTGATGGTCTGATACATCGAGCAGACCTCACTGGCCTGCTGCAGACAGCTCTGGGCCAGGTCGTGATCCGAAGCGCCGCTGAAGATAACGGTGACCTTGACCTTCTTCAGGGTGGTCGGCGTAGTCTGGCGGTGTTCACCGTAAACAGAAACACGGGCCGACTGGACCGTTAAGCCCTGCTGCTTGCTGATGCCTAAGAAAGTCGCATACAGACAGCCGGCTAAAGCGCCGAAGGTCAGATCATACGGTCCGGCGGTTCCGGGCCGGTGGCCGATTTTGACCTGATAGTCATCAAGCTGCAGCACACCGTTGAAACCGTCACTGAAAGTTATTTCTCTTTTCATACAGGGTCCTTTCTCCTTTAGAAAACAAAACATGGCGAAGACTGCGCTCCGCCATGCTGTTGCTTTAATTACGCCTGCTTATTTAACAGTCGCAAAATACTTGATGGTACGAACCATCTGTGAAGTGTAGCTGTTCTCATTGTCATACCAGGAAACAACCTGAACTTCATATTCATCATCGCTGACCTTGGCAACCATGGTCTGAGTGGAATCGAAGATGGAACCGAAGGTGCTGCCGATAACATCGGACGAAACGATCTGCTCATCATTGTAAGCGAAGGTTTCCGGATCGGAAGCATTCTTCATGGCCGCATTGATGGCCTCTTTGGTGATATCCTTGCCCTTGACAACGGCCATCAGCAGAGTGGTAGAACCGGTAATGGTAGGAACACGCTGGGCTGCGCCGATTAACTTGCCGTTAAGTTCGGGGATGACAGCGCCAATAGCCTTGGCAGCGCCGGATGAAGCCGGAACAATGTTGGCAGCGGCAGCGCGGGCACGGCGTAAGTCACCTTTGCGGTGAGGGCCGTCCAGCAGCATCTGATCGCCGGTGTAAGCATGAACCGTGACCATGATACCGGACTGAATCGGAGCGAAATCATTCAGGGCCTTAGCCATCGGGGCTAAGCAGTTGGTGGTGCAGGAAGCAGCGGAGATAATATTATCTTCCGGCTTGAGCGTCTTGTGGTTGACATTGTAAACGATGGTCGGCATATCCTTGTCGGCCGGAGCAGAGATAACAACCCTCTTGGCACCTGCAGTGATGTGGGCCATGGCTTTTTCTCTCTTTGTATAGAAGCCGGTGCATTCCAGAACAACATCGACGTCTAACTGACCCCAGGGCAGCTTGGAAGCATCGGGTTCCTTATAAATCTTGATTTCTTCTCCATCAACAACGATAGAATCTTCTTTAGCTTCAACGGTATGACCGGTCCAGGCACGATGGGCTGTGTCATACTTCAACAGATAAGCCAGCATTTCCGGGCTGGTCAGATCGTTGATAGCGACGACATCATAACCCTCGGCGACGAACATCTGACGGAAAGCCAAACGACCGATACGACCGAAACCATTGATTGCTACCTTAACACTCATTTCTTCGTTCCTCCGCTTTTTCTCTTTAAGCACACTAATTATATAAATCGACTTATTAAAAGTCAATTATCAGCGCATGTTTTGCGCCCTTGATGTCCAATAAGTTATGCTTTTCACAAATATCGCCAAAAAAAACCGTGTACTGGACATACACGGCTTGATCTGACGATCTTAATAGTTTTCAGAATCGACTTCGAAATAGCTCTGCGGATGGCTGCAGACCGGGCATTTGACCGGCGCCTTCTTGCCAAAATACAGATGACCGCAGTTGCGGCATTTCCACATGGTATCGGTGACCTTCTCAAATACTTCACCGCTTTCCAGATTGGCTGCCAGCTTCTTATAGCGCTCTTCATGATGCTTTTCAATCTTGGCAACGCCTTCAAACTGGGCAGCTAACAGGGTAAAGCCTTCCTGGCGGGCCGTCTCGGCAAAGCCTTTGTACATCTCGGTCCATTCGTAATTCTCACCGGCGGCCGCAGCCTTCAGGTTAGCAGCGGTATCACCGATGCCATCCAGGGCCTTGAACCATAACTTGGCATGCTCTTTTTCGTTTTCAGCGGTTTCCGTGAAGATGGCCGCGATCTGCTCGTAGCCTTCCTTCTTGGCGGCTGAAGCAAAATAGGTGTACTTGTTGCGGGCCTGTGACTCGCCGGCAAAGGCCGTCTCTAAATTCTTTTCTGTCTGTGATCCTTTTAATTCCATTTATCTTTACCTCTTTCTTTATCAGACTTACAAAGACAGTATACAATATTAATCCGTAAATTCAATTGTTATGCCTGCCTTTTGCCCTTTAGAAGCGCTCATCATTGAACAGCGGCTTGGGGCTGATGGCAAAGGCCGCCTGCACATCATGGACCTGGCTCTGGTACAGTGAATTGAAAAGCTTATAATCATTGACCCGGGCGGTCATGCTGCACGAGGTTGTATAGGGGCTCTTGGGGAAGATGCGGTTCAGATCTTCGTCGGCACTGACCGCAATATCCAGCTGCGGCTTGAACCGCAGGCCGTAATTAAGCAGCCGGATCAGGGCCTTGCCATTAAGATAGACCAGTTCCACCACTTCCGTCTGCTTCTTGCTCAGCCGGTAGATCATATAGCCCTCCGCCTGATGGTTGCAGTGATAGACCGCCAGATTGAGCCGGCGGACCGTCAGCTCGTCGATCAGTTTAAGCCAGTATTCCTTGTCCCGCAGGATGTAGCCGTTGAAGTGACTGATAAAAGCCTGGTAAACGGCGGAAAGCTGGCTGATGGTAAACTGCTTGTCGGTGCCGTAATAGGAAGCCGACGGCATGTCCCGGCGCCCGACAATATAGTGTTTCTGCTGGTAGACCGGCATAAAGCCGAAACGCCGGTATTCTTCCGGCTCATTAGTCGGCAGCAGGGTTACCAGGGTCCGGTAGCTCTGCTCGTTGATGGCGTCTAAAAACAAGTCGCGCCGCCATTTGCCGGAGGTATCATTCTGATCGGTCAGCAGGCCGTAGAACAGCGAAGCCATAATGCGGACATCGTGCAGCATCATGGTATGATAGCTGACCTGCAGGGAGGCAACAGCATGGCCGCTGACTTCATTGACTATCAGATTCTCCGCATCAAAACAGTGCGCAAAATAGAAATCCTGCGCGCTGAGATAGTCTAGAGCCAGCGAAGTATTAGACAGCTCGAACAGGGTCTGGCGGTCATGCGGTATGCCTTGTCTGATCATATTTCCATAGCGCCTTCGGTTATCAGATATTTTTCAATCATTTTAACAGGGTTGTAAGCCAGTTTGGACTGCCGCAGGTTTTCCGTACCCATGTCGTCTTCCCGGTTGAGAAATTCACAGTCGGTAAAGTTGGTCTTCAGAAATTCTTTCAGCACGGCCTGGTACAGTCCGTCAAAGCGGATGTCCGCTTTCTCGATATTGATCTGGGCCATGTCAGTCGCCAGCCGCGAGCTGATTAAAAAGGCTCTGATCTTGCCGTCGATGCGGATGGCACCGCCGACCCAGTGCAGCTGGGCCTGGCGGCGGAAAACACCCTGCAGACCTTCAAACTCAAAATTAAGTTCCTGGCTTTCCTCCGGCGTTTCCTCCTTTACTTCCTTATGCTGCTCCCAGCCTAATAAAAAGCTGATGCACTCATCAATGTTAGACTCATCAATAGGCTCATACTGCCACTGCTGGGCATATGTCTGGTAGAACTTGTTGAGCCGGTTGCGCTTCTTCTGCAGCTTCTTGCCGGCAAAAGTCCGCAGCGACTCCGTCAGATAGACATAATCCGCCTGGTCACGCAGACTGACCACGTAATCCTGCGGATACATTGCCATAATTCTGTCATGGCCTTCGTCTGTTACACTGGTCATGGTAAACTTCAGACCGGCCTGGTCAAAGAACTGATGGCCGGCCTTGACGGCTTGGTCAAAGAATTCCGGCCGGCACAGGGGCATCATAATCGAATAGACCCCGGTGTGATAAGCCATGATCAGCATCCAGTCAGCGGTATGATACTGCCAGATATTGATGCTGTGCTTCCACAGCAGCAGGCTGACGATATTGTAATCGCTGTGGTGATAATTGGCCCGCTCAAGATATTCCCTTACTAAATCGACATCATCATAAGTAATTTCGTTAAATTGTCGACACGGACACGCCGCACTCATTATTTAGGTTCCTCTTCCTTGTTCTTCTGTTCAGTTACATCACGTTCAATATAATCTGCTTCAATGACTTCGCCCTGCTCATTCTGCTTCCACTTCAGCTGTTCCATGGTCTGCTGCTGGAAATACGCATCCGGGTCCTTTTCAATACTCTGTTTGACCTTGCGGCTGGCTACCGCCAGATACAGCACCAGGATAAAGCCCAGAACAAACACTGCCACAGCCAGCCATTTCAGAACCGGCCACAGCAGGTAAGCAATCGCAATCGTGCCAGCGGCACATAAGATTCTTATCAGGAAATTCATATTGCACCCCTTTGCAGATTCATTCTACCATATCTGTCCACTGCCGGTTACTTTTGATACTTAGCCGCCGCCTCCGTCAGTTTAAGCAGCCGGTGGCGGATTCCGGATTTGGAAAGCTTGATACCGGTTTTCTGCTGGTAGGCCAGGGACAGCTCCAGCAGATTGGCTTCCGGATTCTGCAGGCGCAGATAGCCGATTTCCCGCTGCTTTTCCTCCAGGGTATCCAGGATCCCCCTGTCCTTAAGAAGCTGCACCGCTTCGACCTGCTTGCGGGCCGCCTGCATGCTCTTGACTTCATTGGCGACTTCGCAGTTATCCAGCCGGGAGAAATTATTATAGAAATCCCTTTCGATGCGGACATCCTCAAAGGCCAGAACCGCCTGATTGGCCCCGATGCAGCGCAGAAAGTCTGCGATCTGCTCGGAGGCCTTCAGGTAAACCACCGGCATATTGCGCCGCTTTGTTATCTTGCCGCTGATGTGAAAGCGGCTCATCTGGCGGACAATAAATTCAGCCAGACTGTCACTGCTGACGGTCATCTCCAGATGGTAATTGGCCGTCTTGGGCGCATTCAGACTGCCGCAGGCCATAAAGCAGCCCTGCAGGTATGCCCTGACGCGCTCATCACTGTCGATAAATTTCTGATGGGGATGCGCCTGCAGACCGCTGTCGGTCCACAGATCAAGATCCTGCAGGATTTCCCGCGTCTTCTCATCAACCACCAGCATATAGGTGTTGGCTTTATAAAACCGCGGTGACCTGACCGCCACCATCTGACCGCTGATGCCGTACAGAGTGCGCAGATCCCTTGTCACCGCCCGGGCCACATTGGCATTGCCGGTTTTGATGCTGAGTTTGAGACCGCTGCTGCTCAGTTCGACGGAGGCCAGCAGCTGCACTAAAGCAGCCAGCCGGGCGGTCTTCACTTTCGGCGGCAGGTCAATGCGGGAAACTTCATCTTTAACTTCGGAAGCAAAGGACATGTTTACAGCACCTTCATGATCTTTTCAAAGCTTTTCTTAACACAGACCGGATCATGGCGGACCAGCTGGCGGTCAAAATGCAGCAGCTTTTCCGGCATGACGATGTAATGATGCTCGTTCTTACTGGTGCCGACCGGCTCACTGTGCTCACCGCGGTAGTTCTGCAGAACGGCCTCGGGAATGATGTCGCATGATACTACGGCACAGTCAATGAAAGGCTGGCCGCAGTGGCGCTCGATGGCATCCACATGATCCTCTACCGAATAGTGGTCGGTTTCGCCTTCCTCGGTCATGGAATTGCAGTAATAGACAGTGCGGGCGGTGGTCCGGCATAAAGCCTGCCGGATTCCCTCGATGATGATATTGGGCATGATGCTGGTGTAAAGCGAGCCGATACCGATGATGATGTAATCAGCATCTTCGATAGCCTCTAAAACCGGCGGATAAGGCTTGACCGGGCCGTCATAGAAAACCCTTTTAACCTGCTGGTGGGCCGCCGTGATATTGCTCTCGCCGGTCACGATGCTGCCGTCAGCCATTTCCGCTTTTAAGGTCACCGACTGCAGCGTTGAGGGCAGGATGGTGCCCTTGATGGCCATTACCCGGGAAATATCCGAAATAGCCTCTACAAAACTGCCGGTCTTCTGGGTCAGGGCCGTCATGATGATGTTGCCCAGATTATGGCCGCCCATGGTCTTGGATGACTTGTCAAACCGGTAATCCATCAGATTTGTCAGCAGATCTTCCTCATCCGCCAAAGCGCACATCACGTTGCGGATGTCGCCCATGGCGGGAATATGGAAATCCGAACGCAGAATGCCGGTGCTGCCGCCATCATCGGCCACGGTCACCACGGCTGTAATGCTGATATCATCAACCTGCTTAAGGCCCCGCAGCAGGGCTGCCTGGCCGCTGCCGCCGCCGATACATACCACTTTTTTCATAGATCGTTTCCTTCCATCCGGCCCGCCTCAGTTCTCCTGGTGCGCTTTTCTCTTTTTAATAACGCTATTATACTCAAAACCGGCCCCGGCATTCAACCGGCAAAAGACCACTTGTACGGGCGGACCGGCTGTAAAATGCTATAATCAGTTGAGAGAACCATTCAGCAAAGGAGCGTGTCTTATGAAGCGTATCGAATTAGCGCAGATGATTGATCATACTAATCTGAAGGCCTATGCCAGCAGCAGTGATATCAAGATGCTGTGCGACCAGGCTGTTCAGTATCACTTTAAAATGGTTGCCGTCAATTCCTGCCAGAGCGAGCTGTGCCATGCCCTGCTGGCCGGCAGCGGCGTTCATACCGGAGCGGCTATCGGCTTTCCGCTGGGCCAGCAGACCATTGCGGTCAAGGCCTTTGAAACCGAAGATGCCCTCAGCCACGGCGCCGATGAAATTGACTATGTCATCAACCAGACCGCCGTCAAAAACGGCGACTATGACTATGTCACCAGCGAAATGGATACCATCGTCAAGATCTGCCGGCAGCATCAGGCTGTCGTCAAGATCATTCTGGAAACCTGCTATCTGACGGATGAAGAAAAAATAAGAATCTGCCAGATTGCCGCCCGTATCAAGCCCGACTTTGTTAAAACCTCGACCGGATTCGGCTCGGCCGGCGCAACGGTAAGCGATGTAAGGTTAATGAAGAGTGTTGTCGGGGAAAGCATCGGCGTCAAAGCCGCCGGCGGCATCCGCAGCCTGCAGGATGCGCTGGATATGATTCAGGCCGGGGCCACCCGCATCGGCACTTCCCGCGGCATTGACCTGATCAGCGACCTGGCTGAATAAGCCGAAAACTTCTAATAAACTAAAGGATGCCCCCTCACGGACGCCCTTTCATATACCCTGCCGGCTCTTATTTCTTTCCGCTTTCAAACAGCTGGCTGACCGCCTGGTCATATTCCTGCCACAGCGGATAACCGGCCAGCTGCTTAGTAGCCGTAGCGACAGCCCGGTAATACCAGCCATGTTTGCGGACATCTTTCTGGTTGAACCGCTCCCATACTTTTTCCCCGACTGCGGCATAATCCCGCTGCAGGTCTTTGATATTGGCATACTTGTCGGCCAGGGCAATCATCTTGACCGGCAGCCGGGTTTCCGCCGTCAGCAGGTCGATGGTTTCCTGCTTGCGGATCAGCCAGGTTTCGGCCGCCGGCTGACCGGCTCTTTTATTCTCGCTTTCCGCTCCCACTAAGCCGGCTACCTCGGCGCCGAAAAGCCGTTCAATCTCATCAATTGAGGTCGGAGTATCTTCAACGACATCATGCAGCACCGCTGCCGCAAGGACATTGTGATCGTCAGTCATCGTGCCGGTCAGCGCCGCTACTTCCAGCGGATGCAGAATATACGGCCGCTGGCTGCCCTTGCGCTTCATGCCGGCATGCTTTTCAGTTGCATAAATAATCGCCCGGTCTAAGACATCATCTGTTTTCTCCATATACCGATCCTCCCTGTCCAATTGGCCTGTTTTAACGGCATAATAATCGTTTTGCCCTGGTATTAATTATAAGACCATCACAGCCATGGTTTTCATTTAAACACCCCGGGCCGTTCCGGTCCTTTTCCAGAATTGCCGGCTTCATCCCAGCGGGTGCAGACAGTCTCGATGATGTCTTTCCCCCGCAGCCCTTCAACCCAGGCTTGCGGAATGCCGGCAAAGCCATAGCGGATCCCGGCCAGACCGCCGGCCACCGCGGCCACTGTATCCGTGTCATCACCCAGATTGACCGCCTTTAAGACACATTCGCTATATGTAGCTGTTCCCATAAAGCACCACAAAGCCGCTACCAGGGTATCGGCAACATAGCCGCTGCTTTTGATCCGGGATGACGGAATACCCGCAAAGCCCGGCTCTTTTACCGTCTTAAAAAGCTTAAGCCATTCGGTAAACTCCCGCTGTTCCTTTTCATAATACCGGCTGACCTGCTGAAAGCCCTGCGTAATAGCAGCAGCCGGCTGTTCATCTTCAAGCAGCCGCAAAGCTACCGCAATATACAGATCACAGGCCGTCAGACTCAGCGGATGACCATGGGTCAGCGCCGATAACCGG
Organism: uncultured Erysipelotrichaceae bacterium; assembly: GCA_964436975.1. Taxonomy (GTDB): domain Bacteria; phylum Bacillota_I; class Bacilli_A; order Erysipelotrichales; family Erysipelotrichaceae; genus CAYTET01. The sequence continues at coordinate 7,609 of CAYTET010000013.1, read as the reverse complement.
TGAATAAAATCAAACATCGCCCTATCCTTCAGTCCGGTCCGCTCAATCTGATAAGCCGCCGGCAGAATCCGCATCAGGGAACCGTTGCCGTTGTTATCCGGACTGCAGCCGCCGCATTTCAGCGGGGCCGTCCCGCCGGCATAGCGTTTTAATGCTCTTTCCGTATTGTTGCCGATATCAAAAACAATGCCGCCGGCCGCATAGCAGCCCTTACTGTACCAGCTGTAGAAGCGGGCCATCAGATCATCATAATCCAGCCCGCCAGCCAGACTGTCAGCCGTGGCCAGGGCCAGGGAGGTATCATCGGAAAACGTGCCCGCCGGCTGGCGATGGGCGCCGCCGCTCTGCATTCCGGTCACCGGCTTACCCGCCAGCGTTTCCCGGTCGCAGAATTCCACCGGAACCCCCAGGGCATCGCCGACAGCCAGGCCATATAATCCGTCTTTTATTGCTTTCATAAACTCTCCTTTATCAGGCATTAATAATCAAACTGATTGTCTTCAACCCGGATCTGCCGGTGCAGCTTTTCATCCGGAAAAGGCTTCCTTATCTCAATAAGGTTGAGCACCGTATAGCCATGCCTTCTGAGAAAGGCAATCATGCCGTTGTTGTTGGGATGAACATAATTGAAGACGGTCGTTTCACCATAGCCGGCAGCAATCTTTTCGGCTTCTTTATACAAAGCCGAGGCCACTCCCTGGCGGCGGAACGCATCGGCTACATAGATTGATTCAACCCAGACGATTGTCCCTTCAATCCGGCAGACGATATAGCCGGCCGGCTGGCCGTCAACAGTTGCCAGAAACATCGGGAAGCGGGCCTGCCGGTATTCCTGCAGCTCCTGGACGGCCGCGGCCAGATCAGCCGCGGCGGCAATGCCCTTATAGCTTTTCAAAGCCTGCCTGAACGAAGCGGCCAGAGGGGCCGCTGTCTCAATTTCATTTTCTGTCAGTTCAATTATGTCCATTGTTTTTCTCCTCTGCGTTAACCGGCTGAAGCCGGTCGGATTTCAGACTGTAGCCGCAGATATAATTGCTGGCATATTCCTGCGGATTCCGGTTGCTGACGGTGCCGCCGCCGTTGAGATTATACGTTGTATAAATCTTTCCGTCATAGCTTAAGGCAACGGTATGAAGGCCATGCCAGGGCTTGTTTCTATTCCAAAATGAAATGATGTACAGACCGCCCCGGTTCAATTCGGTCAGGCTGATCCGCCGGCAGGCAATCCCTTCCTTTTTGAGCAGCCGGCCGATGGCATAAGGGTTGGAGCCCCAGGCGCCTAATAAAACCATGGTCCGGGCCCGCTGGAAATCATGCATTGTCTGCGACAGACTGGAATCAATTCCCATCAGGGTCTTCGCATTATGGACCGCGATGGCCTCGCAGCTGTTCAGACGGGCCGCAAACAGACCGTAGCGGAAGCAATGACCGGTGATACCGTTCTGGTCGTTGATCAGCCGGCCGCGGGTGGCTGTTTTGGGATTAGCATCCGCTTTGGCATTGTACCGGCTGTTGGCCAGCACCGCCCTATAGTACAGACAGACATAAACGATGGCCGCCGCAATGACCGCCACCACGGCCCCGGTCCACTGACCAGCTGTTCCATTCAAGCCGGTATTCTTCATCAGAACAGCCGCCGCAGCGTTCATATCTTAGGCCTTTCTGCCGGCCTCACGCCGGCGGCAGTGTCATCTTCGCACCATCATAATACACCCCGCCGCGGGGTCATCAACAGAATGAATCCTCCGGAATAAAAAAGAAGGCTATATCGACCCAAGTCTTTATAAGCCTTCTTTCATCAGATTATTTTTTGAGACCGCGCAGCCGGCGGGCCGCACTGTCAGCGGCAATGGCGCCGTCATTGACCGCCGTAACCACCTGCCGCAGGTTTTTAACCGTGACATCGCCGGCGGCATATAAGCCGGGCCGGACTGTCTCCATCTGCTCATTGACAATTATATAGCCCTTTTCATCCGTCACTCCCATACCCTGCAGAAAATCCGTAGCCGGATCAGCACCGATGTAAGGGAAAATACCAGCGACGGCCAGATCCATAGTCGTGGCATCAGCCGTATTCCGGATGCGCAGACCGCTGATTTTGTTATCCGTGATCAGCAGGCTGTCGGGCAGATAGCCGCCAATCACCTTAACATTGGCTGTCTTTTCAATCTGCTGGCTGACCACCGGATCGGCCCGCAGCGCCGTGCGCCGGACAACGATATATACTTCTTTGACCAGGGAAGCCAGATACAGGGCTTCTTCCAGAGCCGAATTGCCGCCGCCGATAACCGCGACGGACTGATTGCGGTAGAAGGCCCCGTCGCAGACCGCACAGTAAGAAATGCCATGACCGGTAAACTGGTCCGCCTGGGGCAGATCCAAAGTCCGCTCTTTGGTTCCGGCAGCCACGATAACCGCGGCCGCTGAAATAATGCTGCCGTCGGCCAGCTGCAGGGAATAGCCCTGGTCAGCCGGCTGGATTTTTTCAACCTGTCCATAGACAAGCTGGGCGCCGCAGCCAGCGGCCTGGGTATACATCTGCAGGCCCAAATCCGCACCGTTTATTTTCTCAAAGCCGGGATAGTTTTCAATCTGCCAGGTCTTCATCAGCTTGCCGCCCGGAGCGGAAGCTTCAATGACCGCCGCTTTTAGATTAGCCCGGCTGGCATAAATAGCGGCTGTCAGACCGGCCGGTCCGCCGCCGATAATGGCTACATCATATCGCTGGTCCATTCATGGTCCTCCTGCAGAATCGTTTCTACCTGCAGCATATCGGTTATCAGACTGTTGGGCTTGCTGGCAGCCAGTGAATCCTGCTTATCCGGATTATCCTGGTAGCCGATGGTATAGACACCGATATTGCGGCCGCACAGTACATCATTGGCATTATCGCCGATATAAACGGCACAGTCCGTTCCCATGTTCAAAGCCTTGAAGGTCTTGACCAGGGTCTCTTTATGCGGCTTGGGGAATTTAACTTCATCACAGCCGACTACCGCTGTAAAGTAGGACTGCAGACCGCAGACATCCAGCCCCTGCTGGCAGACGGCCCGCATCTTGTTGGAAGCCACCGCCATAGTATAGTTGTTGGCCTTCAGGTATTCCAGCAGTTCCGGCACATGGGGAATCGGTTTGACATATTTCTTCTGGTTGGCTGAATGATACTTCCGGTACTCGGCGATCAGCGGTTCACTGTCCTGACCCGGCAGCAGGCGGGCAAAGCCTTCCTGCAGTGTCGGCCCCAGAACATATTCCTGATCAGCCGCTGACATCTTCTGACCCGGAGCAACTTTATCCAGAACATGCTGGAAAGATGCCAGGATTAACTCTTTGGTATCCAGCAGCGTGCCGTCAAGATCGAAAATGATGACCGGATGACGGTTTCGGTTGATAAACTTTTTAAAAGCGCCCAGCAAACCGGCAATGCCGATAATAATGTAAATCACCGAGGTAACCTGCGCCATTTTGAAACTGCCGATCATCAGACTGTCTGTCCGGTGTGACTCAATCCAGAAACGGACGGCGCCATACCACAAAAAATAACAGAAAGTGAGATCGCCGCGCTTCAGTTTGGGGGCATACCGGCGGTAGAGCATGATTAGAACAAAGCCGACCACACAGAGGATGCTTTCATACAGAAACATCGGCTCCCGGTAAGCGCCGTCAATATACATTGAATTCTTGATGATGGAAAGGATGCCGTTGTAGTAGCTTTCATCCACCGTCAGACCGTAGCATTCCTGGTTGGCAAAATTGCCCCAGCGGCCGACCGCCTGGGCCAGCAGGACATACGGGGCCAGATTGTCCATGATCCGCCAGAAGGACATTTTATGCTTCTGGGCATAGAGCAGCAGGAAAATGCTGCCGCCCAGAATGCCGCCCTGGATGGCGCTGCCTCCTTTCCAGATCTCGATAATGGTAATCGGATTGGCCAGATAGCCCTGCAGATCATAGAAGAGCACATACCACAGCCGGGCGCCCACCAGTCCGCATAAGATCATGCCGATAAACAGATCATCTGCCGTCCCGTCAGGATAGCCGATCTTTTTCATATTGTGATTGAGAAAAGCATAAGTGATCAAAGCGCCGGATAAAATCAGAATGGCGTACCAGCGGATCTCCACTTCACCGATCTGCAGGAAAATAAATCTGTCAGGAAAAAAAGTCATTTACTGTTCCTCGTTTCGTTCTTGGCTGCGGATATAATCCGTAACCCGCTCATTGAATTCCCGTGATGAGTCGATGCCCTTGGCCTTCATAATGAAATTAGTGACGGCTGATTCAATTATAACAGCGATTGAACGGCCTTCCCTTACCGGGATGGTGATTTTGGGAATGTTGATGCCGAAGATGGTTTCGGTCTGCTCATTGTCCAGACCCAGCCGGTCAAAGTCAGCATCGGCCTGCCAGCGCTGCAGACTGATCACACAGTCGATCTGGGCTTTTTCCGCCGTTGAGGCCACGCCGAACATCCGGGTCACATCAATGACCCCGACGCCGCGCAGCTCCAGCATATTGCGCAGCACTTCCGGAGCCATGCCGATTATCCGGTTATGGGCCCGGTAGACATCCACCCGGTCATCGGCAATCAGCATATGACCCCTTTTCAAAAGCTCCAGCGATATTTCGCTTTTGCCGGAGCCGCTTTCGCCTTCCAGCAGCACTCCCATGCCGTTGACCTGCAGAAGGTTGGCATGAATGGATTCAACCGTCGCCAGCTGCTCTTCCAGAAAGGAGATGATCTCCACCATCAGCGAGGAGGTCGGGGCAAAGGAGGAGAAGACCGGAAAGTTCCTCTTTTCCGCATATTCCCGCAGGACATCCGGACAGGGCAGATCCCGCGAAATCAGAATCATGGGGATCTTGTCGTCGGTCAGATAGTCAAAAGCCTTGATCTGGGCCTCCCGAGTCATTGACGGCATGAAGCGGTTCTCTTTCTCTCCCAGCAGCACAATGCGGGGCGAAGGCGTATCAACAAAGAACCCGGCCAACTCAAAGCCCGGCCGGTTGATGGCCGGCTCGCCGATAACCCGCTGGCGGGCTTTTTCATCGCCGCAGATCTGCCGGTAATGGAAATAATCATAGACATCCTGCACTCTAATCTGTTTATTCATGCTCTCACCTGGCCTTTAATATATCCTTCAGATACTGACCGGTATAGCTGGCGGGACAGCCGGCAATTTCCTCCGGACTGCCGCAGGCCACTACCGTGCCTCCGGCATCGCCGCCCTCCGGTCCTAAATCAATAATATAATCAGCACTCTTGACCACATCAAGATTGTGCTCGATGACAATAACCGTATCGCCGTGATTGACAATCCGCTGCAGGACATCCAGCAGCCGCTGAACATCGTAGCTGTGCAGACCGGTGGTCGGCTCATCCAGAATGAACACCGTCTTGCCGGTAGGCCGCTTCTGCAGTTCGGAAGCCAGCTTGACCCGCTGGGCTTCGCCGCCCGACAGGGTTGTGGCGCTCTGGCCCATTTTGATATAGTCCAGTCCGACTTCGATCAGGGTATCCAGCTTGTTTTTTATCCGGCTGACCGGGGCAAAGAAAGCCGCGGCTTCTTCAATGGTCATCTCCAGAATATCATGAATGTTTTTGCCTTTGTAGTGGACCTGCAGGGTTTCCTCGTTATACCGGCTGCCGCCGCATTCCTCGCAGGGCACATAGACATCCGGCAGAAAGTTCATGGAGATCCGCTTGACCCCGTCACCCTGGCAGGCCTCACAGCGGCCGCCGGGCACATTGAAGGAAAACCGGCCTTTGTTGTAGCCGCGCATCTTGGCTTCCGGCGTCTGGGCCATCAGATCCCGGATTTCATCAAATACCCCGGTATAGGTTGCCGGGTTGGACCGCGGAGTGCGGCCGATGGGATCCTGGTCGATGATGACCGTCTTGTCGATATAATTCAGCCCGGTCATCCGCTCATAGCGACCCGGATATACTTTCAGCCGCCCCAGCTGCTTCAGCAGGGCTTTGCCGATAATGTCATTGACCAAAGTGCTCTTGCCGCTGCCGGAAACACCGGTGACGCAGATGAAAGTCCCCAGCGGCAGACTGACATTGATATGCTTGAGATTATGCTCGCTGGCCCCGATTACCTTAAGCTGGTGGCCGCTGCCCCGGCGTCTTTGCGCCGGCACGGCAATGCGGCGGACTCCGGACAGATACTGGCCGGTGATGCTGTCAGGGGCCGTGACGATGCCGGCCACCGGGCCGCTGTACATGATCCGGCCGCCGTGAACGCCGGCTTTCGGGCCGACATCAACAAGCCAGTCGCACTGGCGCATGGTTTCCTCATCATGCTCCACCACTATCATGGTATTGCCTAAATCCCGCATCCGCTTCAAAGTATCAATCAGCTTCTGGTTGTCCCGCTGATGCAGCCCGATGCTGGGCTCATCCAAAACATACAGCACCCCGGACAGCTTAGAGCCAATCTGGGTGGCCAGCCGGATGCGCTGGGATTCGCCGCCGGATAAGGTTCCGGCCATCCGGTCCAGAGTCAGATACTCCAGTCCGACATCCTTCAGAAAATTCAGCCGGTTGCTGATTTCCTTTAAAATCTGGCTGGCAATGGTCTGCTGGGTAACACTGAGGGTCAGGCCGGCGATAAAATCCAGACTGTCCCGGATGGACATCTCGGTCCATTCGATGATGTTCTTGCCCCCGATCCGCACACTGAGCGCCATTTCATTCAGTCTTTTGCCATGGCACTTCGGGCACTGGGAATCAACCATATAAGAACCGTACCACTCCCGTGACATGGCCGAAGTTGTTTCTACATACCTTCTCTCCAGAAGGGTGACGACACCTTCAACATAGCCGGTTTTGGCGTAATGGGTGCCGCCCCGGGAGTCGATGGTATAAGAGAGCGGCTCTTTGGAGCCGTAAAGGATGATGTCCATCTCCTCTTTGGTAAAGTCCTTCAAGGGCTTGGTCATGGAGATGTGATAGAAATCCAGCAGAATCTTGAAAGTCTGCCATTCGATATTTTCGGTATTGACGATGTTTTTATAGTAGGTCAGCCCGCCCTGGCGGATTGACTTGTTATAGTCGGGAATCAGGATGTTGACATCAACACTCTGGGTAAAGCCCAGCCCGTTGCATTCCGGACAGGCCCCCAGCGGCGAGTTGAAAGAAAACAGGCGCGGCTCCAGCTCCGGCACGGAAAACCCGCACTGCGGACAGGAGTAATTGCTGGAAAACAGCATCTCTTCCTTGTCATAGCCGATGACCACCAGGCCGCCGCCGACCTTTAAGGCCGTTTCAACCGAGTCATTGACCCGGCTGCGGTTCTCATCTTTGACCGTCATCCGGTCAATAACAACACTGATGTCATGCTTTTTATTCTTGTCCAGCTTGATTTCATCTTCCAGCAGCATCATCTTGCCGTCTACTTCAACGCGCAGATAGCCGTCATGACGCAGTTTTTCCAGTTCGTCTTTATGACTGCCTTTGGCCTGCCGGCACAGCGGGCCCATGATGGTGATGCGGGTGTCCGCCGGCAGCTGGAAGATTTTATCCGTCATCTGCCTAATGGTCATGGCGGTAATGGGAATGTTGTGGTTGGGGCAGTACGGCGTGCCGATGCGGGCATAAAGA
>CAYTET010000012.1:0-32061 GCA_964436975.1 uncultured Erysipelotrichaceae bacterium | reverse complement strand
AATGGCGGATACCAACGAACTGTTCAAGAATCCGCTGCATCCGTATACAAAGTCATTGCTGTCAGCCGTTCCGATGCCCGATCCGGCCATCGAGAAGAAGAAAAAGCTGATCATCTACAATGAAGCCGTCCATGACTATTCAGTTGACAAGCCCAGTTTCCGCCAGATTAAACCTGGTCACATGATCTGGGCCAACGATAAAGAATTCGCTGAATACATGGCGGAAGAAAAGAATTAATCAAATAATCTGCTGAAGCGCCTGCCCATAGTGACAGGCGCTTTTTATATGAAGTCTGACTGCCTGACAACCCGGAAAAGAAGGCGTTTTCCGGCCCACTTCGGCAGTTTTGGCAAAATTAGCGGCAAATAGCCTGTCTTCAGGGTGAAAAAAGAACTGATAATTTCACCCGATAAGAGTGAATACAACAAAACAATGATGAAGATAACAGCATAAAAACCCAGTAAACAATGGGTTTTTCAGCGTTTAATCCAGGTTAAGCGTTTTCACGGCTTCACCCTTATGGGTGTAATTGTCCGACTTATCAGCAGAGGCAGGGGGTTTTAATATAAGAGTGCAGGAATAAAGGAGCTAAAACAATGGAAGAAAAGAAACTGACAATGAAGGATTATATCATTGAAACCCCCAGTGCGGTGCTGGCAAATATTGCCGCCTCTGTTTCACTGACAAAGAGTCTGGTGGATGAATATGCCGGAAAAGATTATAAACGGGTTATCATCGTGGCCTGCGGATCTTCATATAACGGATCCTTATGCGCCCAGCAGTTTATGCATAAGATTTTGAAAAAAGAGGTAAAGGTGATTACACCGCTGACCTTTATTCATTATGAAAATGATATTGATGAAAATGATTTTGTGGTGGTAGTTTCGCAGAGCGGCCGCAGCACCAATTCAATTGAAGCACTGCAGCTGATTCATGACAAAGGGCTTAAGACCATCGGTATTACCGGTGATGTTGAATCTGACTTCCAGGATATCTGTGATCTGGTTGTGGACTGGGGAGTCGGTATTGAAAAAGTCGGCATGGTGACAAAAGGTGTTGTTACCCTGGCTCTGTATCTGGATCTGTTCGCTGTTGAAGCCGCCAAAAGAACCGGTATTTTAAATAATTCTGATTATGAAGACTGGAAAAAGGAAATGCTGAAGACCGTTCAGGCCCATGCCCAGCTTCAGGAATCTAGTTTTAAATACATTGAGAGTCATAAAAAACAGCTGCTGTCCATGACCAATGTCTGGCTGATCAGCGCCGGGGCCAATCTGGCTACGGCAATCGAGGGCTCTTTGAAAATAGGTGAGAGCGTCAAAATTCATGCAACTGCCTACGAAGCTGAGGAGTTTCTGCATGGCCCGGTCTTTCCGCTGAACCCGCATTATACCGTAATTGCGTTTGACTCAAATGATGAATGCAGTCCGCGGATCAATACAATCATCGGGGCCTGTCACCAGATTACCGATCACACTATTCTGATAACCGGCCATAAAACGGATGATCCTGATGCAATCTGCACCGAGGTGACCTTAAAACAAGAACTGCAGCCGCTGGCTTATCTGGCTGTCTGTCCGCTGCTGGCCGAATATGCATCTGAAACCCTGCAGACCAAAATGCATCCGCTGTATACCGCCCTCAGGCAGGCTGTTTCCACTAAATCGCAGAAGAAACCCAGACAGTAGACGGAACTGCCATGCATTATCTGATCGCAACACATTCCCTGATGGCCGAAGGGCTGGCGGATGCCGCTAAACTGCTGATTGGCCAAAGAGATGACATATCGATTATTACGGCTTATGTCGATAACGACAACTTTGAAAAAGAGTTCTATGAAAAGCTGGATACTATTTTGGATGAATATATCATTGTTCTGACTGATCTGCTGGGAGGCAGTGTCAATCAGGTTGTGACAAAGTATCGCGGGAGCAAAAGATTAGAAATAATCACCGGTGTTAATCTGGCGCTTCTGATGAGAGCTTTGACCATTGATCCTGACTGTGACATTCCAACACAGATCAGAGAATGTGTCTCAACGGCACAGGAACAAATGATATTCATTAATAGCTTTTTAAATAAGCGGGAGAAAGGAGAATAGTATGGTAGTCAAGTATTTGATTATTGCCTATTTAGGCGCATTGATTGCGAATACCAACGGCTTGACCGGCCAGGCTCTGCCTAACAGACCGATAGTGCTGGGTCCGTTTGTCGGCTTGGTTCTTGGCGATGTCGTGCAGGGCACGATCATCGGTGCATATCTGGAATTGGCATACATGGGTGTTATGGTTATCGGCATTTCGACGGCTGTCAATATGACGGTTGCCTCATTGCTGGGCACAACTTATGCACTGACAAACGGTGCTGGGGCCGAACTGGCTATTACCTTAGCCGTTCCGTGCAGCATGCTGTACACTTTAGTCAGTCAGGCTATCTCACCTTTGCTGGTATTGCTGAGCCGCATTGAGATTCATGCCGCCGAAGACGGCAATACCAAGAAGTTTGAACTCTGGCACTGGATCATGTGGTGGCGGAGAACGGTTATCGATGGAACAGTCTTCTTTATTGCCTTGCTGTTAGGCTCAGTAGTGGTTGAAGCCTTTGTGGCTAATGCCCCGGCTGCCCTGATGAGAGGCTTAAAGGCTGGCACTACTCTTATTCCGGCATTAGGCTTTGCCATGCTGATGAATCTGTGCTGGTCCAAGGAAGTAGGAGCCTTCTTCTTCATCGGCTATGTCTTCTCCATTTATCTTGGTCTGGACAATATTGCCATTTCAATTCTGGCTGCGGCCTTTGCGGTTATTGCCTTCTTCTTTGTTAAAGACGGCAAGGAAACCGAGATTGCCGATGATGAGCCGGAAGAGAGCAAGGCCCCGCGCATTCTTGATAAGAAAATTCTTAACAAGGTTATTTGGAGATCTTATCAGCTGGAAGCTGACTTCTCCACAGAAAGATTCCAGGGCACCGGTTTCGGTTACAGCTTAGTGCCGGCCCTGCAGGTATTGTATAAGGACAGACCCGATGATTATAAGGAAGCACTGGGCCGTCATGTTGAATTCTTCAACACCACTCCTACCGTAGTCACTCTGATTACCGGCATTGCCCTGGCGATGGAAGAGGAAAAGGCGGTCAGCGGAACAGTTTCCGGCCAGGCCATCTCCTCCGTCAAGGTTGCCCTGATGGGCCCGGCTGCCGGTATCGGCGATGCTATCTTCTGGGGCAGTTACCGCATCATGTGCGCTTCTATTGCCTGTCAGATGGGCGTCAACGGCAGTATCCTGGCTCCGTTTGTCTTCCTGATTCTGTTCAATATTCCTAACGTTATTATTCACCACTGGGGTTTATTGAAGACTTATGAACTGGGAAGCGGAGCTGTCAAGAAGCTTTATCAGTCTGGCTTAATGGATAAGATTACGCTGTGCTGCTCCATCATGGGTATCACCATGGTCGGCGCCATGACCGGATCGCTGGTTTCAGTTACCACCGCTCTGCAGTTTACAATCGGCGAGACCACCTTCGTTGTGCAGGAGCTGCTTGATTCAATCATGCCTGGTCTGCTGTCATTGATTACCGTATTTGCCTTATCAAAGGTTATGAAGAAACAGGCCAATGTCATTGTTGTCATGTTAGTGCTGATGGCTATCGGTATTGTCGGAGCCTTTATCGGTATTTTCTAAAAAGAACAATACAGAGGGCGGGTGTTTACTCGCCTTCTGTATATGGAGGAACCTAGTATGATTAAACTATTGAGAATTGATGATCGTCTGCTGCATGGCCAGGTCGCATTTTCATGGACTAAAATGCTCAGCATTGATACAATTTATGTGGTTAATGATCAAATTGCCAAAGATGAGATCACGGTGATGACCCTGAGTATTGCCAAGCCGCGGGGAACTGTACTGGAAGTGCTCAGCGTCAGTGACGGCATTGCCAAAATTAAGACCCATGTCAGCGACCGCAAAGTAGTGATGATAATTGTTAACAACATCACAGATGCCGGAGCCATCGTTTCAGCCGTTCCGGAAATCAAATCAATCAACCTGGGCGGAATCAAGGAAAAGCCCGGCGTTGAAAGCCACCGGTTTACCGGAAGTGTCACTCTGACAATGGCTGATCTGGATGTGGCCCGCCAGCTTAGGGACCAAGGCATCGAACTGGAGATCAGGGCTGTGCCTGAAGAGAAGAAAAACATCATCAACAACAGCTTATAGGAGAAAAAGTGCAATACCTTACTAAACGGAGAGAGGGCATTCTGTCCCGCCTGAATGAAGACCTGCAAGTCATCACCAGTTCGGATCTGGCGCTTTCTTTTAATGTCAGCACCCGGACTGTGAAAAATGACGTCAGCGAAATAAACGCGGTCATTCAGGAATACGGAGCCCTCATTGAATCCCGCTTGGGCAAAGGCTATCAGCTGACCATCAAGGACCGTTTTCTGTTCGACCAGTATAATCATGCGGTCAAGGCGGTTGAATACAAAAACACTATCGAAGTGCCGCAGTACCGGTATGAACGGATCAATTACATCATCAAGAAACTGCTGGCAATTGATTATTACATATCGGCTGAGAATCTAATTTCCGAGCTTTACGTAAGCGCGACGACTTTGAATACTGATCTTAAAGAAGTGAAGAGCATTTTGAGCGAGTACGGCCTGTCTATTGAAACAAAGCCGAAGTTTGGAATTATTCTGAAGGGCGATGAGATCGGCAAACGGCTCTGCATTGCCGAGTACTATTTTCACAGCGCAGTGTCAACCGGATTCTTTGCGGCTGATCACGCCATGTTTGTCTCAACGGCCAATAAAATAGAACTGCAGAAAATCACAGCCATCCTTAAAGAAGTGGTCAGCGAATTCAATCTGAACATTTCCGATGCTTCATTCCAAAACTTTGTCATTCATATCTGCATTGCCATCAGACGCTGGAAATTTTACAACTATGTGAAAATGACCGGTGATAAGGCAAAGGCCGTTGTCAGCTATCATGAATATCCGGCTGGTAAAAGGCTGAAAGAAAAACTGGAAGAATGGCAGAACATTATTCTGCCCAACGAAGAAGCGCTGTATTTCACGCTCCATTTTCACAGTAAGCATCTTAACGAGATTGAGGAGCTTACCGGATATGATCAGGAATTCACCGGCAAGGTAATTGCTGAAATATGCCAGCTGCTGAGTCAGAAGTATCATATTGAAAACCTCAATATCAGCCAGTTCGAAAAGTATCTGAGCCTGCATATTCCGGTTATGGTGGAGCGTCTGAGAACGGGCATGGTCATCCGCAACGCCGAAGTTTATAAAACGATTGGCAATTATCCTTTGGCAGCTTTTATTACCTGTGATATTTCATCTGTCATTGAGAATCGCTATCAGGTGAAAATGAACATCAATGAATATGCTTATCTGATACTGTATGCCAATCTGCTGATTATCAACTCGCTGAAGAATAACAAGCGAATCCTGCTGCTTTGCTGCCAGGGGCGGCCTGAAATGGCCACCATCATCAATGAGATAAATGAATATCTCTACCACTGGTCTGCTGATATCGACATCTGTGATTTCTATAAACTCGATACGGTTGATCTTTCCAAATACAGCCTGCTTATCACCACTATCAAAGTGGCCGCCGAGATTGAGCTTCCCCAGGTGGTTTTATCCAGCAGCCGGCCGTTCTATATTCAGATTAAAGAAGCTATTGATAATGCCAGTTATAACAACATCGATCTGCCTTCTTTCTTCAAACCGCAGTACTGCATCAATCATCTGGCCGCCAACGATAAAAGCGAAGTGCTGAAAAGAATTTCCAAACTGTTTGTGAATGCCGGCGAAGTATATCACGCCATTTCTTCTTCAAAGCAGGAGATGGTGCTTGAAACAAACAAGAAAATTGTTTTTCTGCATTCGAATATGGTGATACCTGAAAACTTCATTCTCATGGTAACGCTGAAAAAGCCGATAATCTGGAAGAACCAATGGATTCAGATTGTCTTCTGGGTTAATGCCGCAAGTCTGCAGCTGCAGGAATTGTTTCTTGCCTATCATTATCTTAATGAGAAAACCAAAAGAGAAACAGCTGTGCAGAAGCTGCTTAATGCGCAGAGCACGGCTGATCTGATTGAATTGATGACTGACAGCGAAAGCAGGTGAGGGAATGATTTACATTATTGCCGGCCATGGCGGTTATCCGTCAAAAACACTTAAGACAATCGAGTTTTTAGCGGGGGTCCATGATAATATCTATGCCGTCAGCGAAGAAGTATCCAATAACGACTATCAGCTGACTTTACAGACATTGCTGCAGAAACATGCTGACCAGCAGGTCATAATTTTTACTGATGTCCTGGAGGGGGCAATCAACCAGTACTGTATCAGGCTTCTGCATCAGTATCAGTTTAAATTGATTGCCGGATATAATCTGGCCATTATTCTGGAACTGCTGTATGTTGAATCAGCCAGTGATGAAACAATTGAAAACGCAATCAGCGTCGGCCGTGAACAGATGGCCTATGTCAATGATCTGGTGAAAGCTCATGATTAAGCTGATAAGGGTTGATGACCGTCTTCTACACGGCCAGGTGGCTTTTGCCTGGATAGAGTTTTTGAAACTGCAGAAAATCATTATCGTTGATGACGAAGCCAGCAGTGACGGTTTTATAAGTATGGTTTTAAATCTGTCCATGCCTAAGGAAGTAAGCCTGGACATTATTACCCTGGCTGAAAGTGAAGCCAAAATATGCGAAGAGAATCAATGCGATGATAACAGCATTATTATCGTCGGTAGTTTATTTGACGCAAAATTAGTTTATGACACGCTATTGAACTCCAGCAACAATAAAACAGCCATAAATATCGGCGGGCTGCGCAACCGGCCTAATGCTATAAAGGTCAATGACTATGTGTTTCTGACCAGAGAAGATGTTCAGATTATCAAGGAATTAGCCGACAGTGCCGAATTGTATATCTGCCGGGTTCCCAGTGACGGAAAAGAGAAAATAGATCCCAATGTTCTGGCTGGCAAACAGGTGATGCTATGAGGTAAAAGTAATGAAGTTAATCAACAAGGGCTTTCTCAAAAAGTATTTTAAGCTTGGCTGGCCAATCATCCTATCGCAGCTGATTGTGCTCGGCGTTACGAATATGAATGTGGCTATTATGGGAACATTATCCTATAAGGCCATCAGCGGATATACGATTGCCAATGAATCATACAGTATCTTCTCAATGGTGGCTCTGGGGCTTACCGGCGGATTCCATGTTTTTATTTCCCAGTTCTATGGTGACAACAATAAGACAAAATACAATCAGGTTTTGCGCTTTGGAATGCAGCTGTCACTGATTGTCGGTTTGATTTTTGCGGCAGGATTCTGCTTCTTCGCGGAGCCGTTTGTCAGCATATTTATTAAGAATGATGCGGAAATTGCCGGCTATGCTTCTAATTACCTGCGGCTGTTTGCCTGGACATTCCCGCTGTACATCCTCAATCTATTGTGGAGTGAAAGTTATTCATTTACCGGCCGGGCCCGGATAACGATGGTTTCAGGTACCATCGACTGTGCCGTTAATCTGCTGTGCTGCTATCTGTTTATCAGCGGCGGAATGGGATGCCCGAAGATGGGAATCGAGGGAGCGGCTCTGGCTCTTCTGCTGGGGAGGCTCAGTGAATCAGTCTATCTGCTTGTGACGATGAATCTGCCCGAATCCGAATTCAAGTTTTCAGTCAGATATCCCAGACTTGACACGACCGAGAAACTGAATGTGCTGAAAACATCAATGCCTCTTATTCTGAATGAAAGCCTGTTTTCCATCGCCTACCTGTTCATCATGAAAAACTACAGCTATGTCTCCGAAACCAATATCGCCTGTCTGACAGTAGTCAATAACATGAGCCAGCTGTTCTTTGTTTTATCAAAGGGAGCCGGTCCGACCATCGGGGTTATGGTTGGAGGAGAGTTAGGCAAAGGCAATTTCAAAGCGGCCAAAGAAAATGCCGCCAGTACCCTGGCAACCAATTTTATGATGTATATTATAGGGGCTGCGGCTCTGGGACTGGCCACACCATTCATTCCGGGAATGTTTTCCTTAGGCGGGCAATTGAAGGATCTTTGCATGGCTATGCTGATTGCCAAGTGTCTGATTGGCCCGTTGGGTGGATTCACGATGTGTTTCTATAACATCCTGCGAATTGGCGGAGATACAGTAGCTGTTTTCTGCAATGACGGTTTATTCAGCTGCATCTTTCCGCTGGGAATCAGTTATCTGTGTTCCCACATCATACCGGTTTCCTTCTTCTGGCTGTTTGTGCTTACAGAATCAATGCAGATATTAAAAGCAATCCTCGGCTATATGTTTTACCGCCGGGGCAAATGGATAACTAAACTATCCTGAAAAGGGGGCAAACATGAACGAACAGAGTGCGTATAAACTGGCTGACAGCAAGAGGCTGTTTAGCAGCCGGCTGCAAATAGGCGCTGATGACAGGGAGTTATGCCGTGTCAGCGGCCGTCCCTATCTCTACTATTTTGTCATGGTGGCAATCTGTCTGATCATGATTGCGCTGCTTCCTGATAAATGGTATTTCTTTGTCATCGCCATTGCGGCTTTTTCCCTGGTAGTTTTTCTTAACCGCAATCAGACGGCTCTGGCTGTCTATGATAATTTCGTTGTTTTTTATTACTATGGCAGTGACGGTCATAAGGAGTACCTGCAGATTCCCAACGATAAATTTGTTTCCTGGGAAGTAAAGCCGGCCAATAATAACTGCGAAATTGTTTTTCTGGATAAGCAGGACAATACCCAGGTAATGATCTATCCCAGCACCAATCTGCACGGTGTAACATCGGCTCTTCAGAAATACTACCGTGATAAGTCAGGGCCTAATATGCGGGTGACATCATTCAAGCAGCGCATCCGGAGCCGTGATGGCCAGAGCATGTTTGAAAAAATCATCAGCAGGAAAAGGGACCTTCATGATTAAGGCGGTCCTGTTTGATTTGGATGGCGTAATCACTGATTCAGAGGTCTTTGACCAGCAGGTCAGTGCTGACTTCATCAGGGAGAATCACCTTAAATCCGATCCGGCTATTTTTCATGTCTGGATCGGAGCCAACCCGCAGCTGAATCTGTGGAGTGAAATTGTCAAAAAGATTGACCCGGCGGATGATCCGGCTACTTTTGGCCAAAGGCTCCATGAATACCATGATAAGCGGTTTGCGGCGCTGAATTTTGCGGATATTATGTTTCCGGAAGTTAAAGGGGTCATCAGTGACCTGCGGCAAAGAGAATTGAAGCTTGCCTGCTGTTCTTCCAGTGCCCCGGCCTATATTGACAAAGCCCTGACGGAATGCGGTCTGAAAGACTGCTTTGATCTGATTGTATCAGGACGTGATTTCAAAGCCAGCAAGCCGGCTCCGGACATCTATCTTTATGCGGCGGCCCGGTTTGGCCTGACCAGCCGCCAGTGTCTGGTCATTGAGGATTCCCGGTTTGGCATCGCCTCCGGCAAAGCCGCCGGCATGACGGTGCTGGCCCGCCGGGATATTCATTTTGGCATTGACCAGAGCCAGGCTGATTATCTTTTTGACGCGCTGGGTGAAATTGAGACTTTTCTGCCGGCAATTCCGGCCAGCCCGGTCCAGGCGGCCGGCTGATTCCGGCTGACAGAGACTTCCTTTTTTACCAGCACCGCCGCGGCGGTGTTTTTTGATGCTCTGCCCAGTATGCCTTCTGACAGCTTAAGCGGTCCGTGGAGGTTGCAGGAATTGCCATGAATGCTGACAAAGTCATAATCGGGGTAAATAATAAGGGCGTAATGAAGTATAATTAAACTCGAAATGAGGGATACTATGAGACTGTGGTTAGCCATGGCGGCCGGCAAACTGGTCCGGGCCGCACTGAAACTGCTGGGACGAAACGCCACCCAGATGCCCGGCGTAATTGCTTTGAAGATCTGCCCGGATATTCTGGAGCGGATGCCCAAGCCGGAACGAATAATTGCGGTAACGGGCACCAACGGCAAAACAACTGTTACCAACCTGATTGCCCAGGCCCTGACAAATACGGGCCGCAAGGTTGTTTCCAACAGCAAGGGAGCCAATATCCAGACCGGTGTCATTGCCGCTTTGCTGACATGCGATACCTTAAGCGGCCGCTGCAAGGCTGACATCGGGGTAATTGAATGCGATGAGCGGTCCAGCCGGCTGCTGTATCCTTATCTGAAGCCGGAACTGATTGCGGTAACTGACCTGTTCAGGGATTCCATGCGGCGCAACCCGCATCCGGAGTATATTCGTGATTTTATCAATTCAGCGCTGCCGGCGGAAAGCCGGCTGCTGCTTAATGCGGATGATCCGATTTCCAATCAGCTCGGTCCGGCCAATCAGAAGCGCTATTACAGCTTTGACCGGCAGGATTTTGAACCGGCGGCCCGCAATAACATTGTCAATGATGCCCGCATCTGTCCGGTCTGTCATAAGCCTTTGGTCTGGGATATGCGCCGCTATCATAATATCGGCACGGTGCACTGTGAAAACTGCGGCTATCATTCCCCGGCCGCTGATTACCGGCTGGTCAAAGCCGATCCGGTCAGTCAGACCGGCCGGCTGGTTTATGACGGTAAGAGTATGGATATTCCGCTGTGCGATATGGCGGTATATAACATCTATGATTCGCTGCTGGCGGCCTGCGCGCTGCTGGAATTCGGCCTGACGCCGGCCGAAACAGCCGCTTCTTTAGCCGGACTGAAAGTGGTAGCCAGCCGGCTGCAGCATGGAACGGCCTGCGGCCGTCCGATAACCGCCCTGATGGCCAAGGGACTCAACCCGGTAGCGGTCAGCCGCTGTCTGGAGCAGATTGCCGATACCGCCGGCACCAAAACTGTCATCATGACCTTCGATGACACTTTCTATGAGAAGGTCGGCAGTGAGAATATCAGCTGGGCCTATGATGTTGACTACGAGTTTTTAACCGGGGCTGATATCAGCCAGATAATTGTCTACGGCCCGCGGTATCAGGACAACAAACTGCGGCTGCTGATAGCCGGCATTGATGAAGCTAAAATCATAGCGGTGCGGAATATGGATGAAGCCGCGGCAGCCTTCAGACCGGAATTGTGCGATAAGATATTCATTATGTTCGACCTGTTCAGAGTCGGTGAACTGCCGGCACTGATTGAAAAGCTGGACCGGCATAATACCGGAGGTGGCCAGAAATGAAAATAGAGTACTTGTATCCGGAAATTGCCAATCTGTGCGGGGACAGCGGCAATTTCAGGTATCTGCAGCAGTGTCTGCCCCAGGCCGAAACTGTCATGACCCATCTGGGTGATAAGCCGGCTTTTCTGACTGACTGCGATCTTACTTACTGCGGAACCATGCCGGAAAGCGGCCAGCAGTATGCTATTGAAGCGCTGAAGCCTTATACGGACCAGATCAAAGCGGCTATCGGTGCCGGCCGGCGGCTGCTGTTCACCGGCAATGCCATGGAGATATTCGGCCAGAGCATTGTCTGTGGCAGCCAGACAGTTGCCGGTCTGGGTCTGTATGATATCCGGGCGGTCAGCCATCCGGACAGCCGCTGCAACGGGTTCTTTCTGGGAACGGCCGGCGGCTGCGTGCTGACGGCTTTTACCAGCCGCAGCAGCGATATCACAACCAGCATGGCTCCTTTTGCTACCGTGCAGCGCGGCTACGGCCGCAGCGGGCTGGGCGGACTGGAAGGGGTAGTGGACCATAACTTTATGGGCACTTCGCTGATCGGACCGCTGCTGGTATTAAATCCGGCCTTTACCGGCTGGCTGCTGCAGCAGATGGGCAGTGCGGCCAAACCGGCCTTTCTAGAGCAGAGTGAAAAAGCCTACCAGCTGCGGCTGGCGGAGATGCAGAATCCTAAAGCCATTATTGACGAATAAAGAAAGACTGCCGGCATGATACGCCGGCAGTCATTTTTTACCAATATAGTTATATTTAGAATTCCGGCCGCGCTAAAACGGTTACGCCGGCCGGCTGGTCAGCCGTAATCTCAATCGTATTGGTGCTGAGGGTGACGGCCTGCGGGAAATGGCTCAGAAACTGGCTGGCATCGGAAATGGCATCATAGCCGAAACCGGGACCTTTATAGTGCATCGGGATGGTCAGCCGGGGCGACAGCAGGCTGACAATTTCAGCTGCCTTATTGCCGTCAATGGTAAAGAAGCCGCCCACCGGAATCAGCAGGACATCAATGTTTTTCAGTGTTTCAATCTGGCGGTCCGTCAGATCACAGCCCAGATCACCCAGATGGGCCAGCCGCATGTTTTCCGCTGCGACGATATAGACGCGGTTGCTGCCGCGCTTGGCACCCTGGACATCATCATGATAAGTGTCGAAATAGTCAATGCGGAAGGCCTTGGTATCAGGATTGATGATTGTGACAGCCTTGGTGTAATTGTGATCATCATGCTGATGACTGGTCAGCACGATGTCGGCCTGCTGCTGCAGCGGGGGATAGCCCGGCACGCTGTCGGGGGCATACGGGTCAAAGATGACCGCTGAACCGGCGCTGACAAGTTTGAAGCAGGAATGACCTAACCATGTTAATTGCATAATATTTATAACCATCCTTTCAGTTTTTCTTTCATCTGGGGTGTAAGCGGATGCTCGATGGCCAGCAGTTTCTTTTTGGCCGGCAGACCCAAACCGAAGCCGCCCAAAGTGCCGTCAGCGGCAATCACCCGGTGGCAGGGCACCACGATGAGCAGACCATTTTTATTCATGGCCTGACCGACCGCCCGGCTGGCGTTGGGGTGGCCGCAGGCTGCGGCCAGCTGCTTGTAGCTGATGGTCTGGCCAAAGGCCACTTGGTCATGCAGGGCCTGGTAGACTTCTTTTTGAAAAGGGGTGCCGCTGATAACGATCGGCACGGTGAATTCTTTGCGCCGGCCGTCAAAGTATTCGGCCAGCTGGCCAGCCATCATTTCGGTGGCGGCGCTGTGCTGGTTAGTGCGGATGCGGTCGGTGCGACGGATGAAATAAACACTGCTTTCATCGCCGATGACCGCCAGCAGACCGATGACGGTTTTAAGATAGCTGGTATACATCATCGCATCGTCCCCCCGGACAGGCCAAACATGATATGGCCCAGCCGCAGCATGGTGCTGCCGCACTCCAGGGCAATTTTATAGTCCTGGCTCATTCCCATGGACAGGGTGTCAAAATGAAGGTTGGACTGCCGGATGGCCTTAAGCCGGTCAAACAGCTGCCGGCCTTCGGCAAAGACCTGCCGGATGCTGTCCGGGTCATCGACATGGGGCCCGATCACCATCAGGCCGCGGATATTGACATTGTTTAAACAGGCCGCCTGGCGGATGACCGGTTCGACCTGGGCGGTTTCCAAGCCGAATTTGGTCGCTTCCCGGGCGATATTGACCTGCAGCAGCACATCCATGGTCCGGCCGTCTTTGCCGGAGGCGGCATCAATATCCTGCAGCAGGGCCAGCGAATCGACCGACTGGATCATCTGACAGTATTTAACCGCATATTTCACCTTGTTGCGCTGCAGATGGCCGATCATGTGCCATTGGGCCGCCGGCATGTCATTAACCTGCTTGCTGACTAGTTCCTGCACGCGGTTTTCCCCGAAGACATGAAAACCCTGGTCATACAGCGGTTTCATTTCTTTGAGACTGTGGTTCTTGCTGACAACCACGATTTTATCCCGTAAGGCAAAAAGTTCGTTTTCCATGGCTCAATTATAGCGCATGACCGGATAAAAGTGAAAAGCCGGCCTTTGCAGATTAATCAGGCTGATATAAAGATAATCAGGCCGGAGCCGGAAAATTAACGCCGCCTTATCTAATAGGCGCCGGGTGTATGGAAATGAAGGTATGGTTGTGATAAAATCAACAGAGCAAAAAAAAGGGAAAGAGGCAGCAGATTATGAACAAATACTATCTGATGACTACCGCCGATGTGCTGAAAGAAGTGCAGGCGACACCGGCCGGTCTGACCGAAAGCCAGGCCGCGGAAAGAATAGGCCGGTTCGGTCTCAACAAACTGGCCGATCCTCCCAAAGAAACGCTGCTGCATAAGTTTATGGCATCACTGGCTGATCCGATGATCATCATGCTGCTGAGTGCCGCTGCCATTTCGACAGTGACAACCATATACCAGAATGTTGTCCGCAATGCCAATGAGTCATATGCGGATCTGTTTATTATCCTGTTTGTGGTTATTGTCAACACCGTGCTGGGCGTTGTTCAGGAGTCAAAGGCCGAACAGGCCATCGATGCCCTCAAAGAAATGACGGCCGCCACTTCCAAAGTGCTGCGGGACGGTACGGTTAAAGTAATTAAAAGCGAAGATCTTACCATCGGCGATGTCCTGATTCTGGAGGCGGGCGATGCCATACCGGCTGACTGCCGGATTTTGGAAAGCCATTCCCTGAAAGTTGAGGAAGCCGCTCTGACGGGCGAAAGTGTGCCTGTCAGCAAGTTTGTCGATATGCTGATGCTGCAGAAGAACAGTCTGGACATCCCGCTGGGTGACCGGACCAATATGCTGTACAGCGGCTCAACCATCGTTTACGGCCGGGGCACGGCGGTTATCGTCAGCATCGGCATGGATACCGAAATGGGCCATATTGCCGATGCTTTGAATCAGGTGGAGAATGACCAGACCCCGCTGCAGAAGAAGATGGCCGAGCTTTCCAAGACGCTGACCAAGCTGGTTGTAGGCATCTGCGTCTTCGTCTTTGTCTACGGCGTGGTCCGGGAAGAATTCTTCATGGTGTCATCCAAGGGCATCTTTGATGTGCTGCTGGACACCTTTATTCTGGCCGTCGCGCTGGCGGTTGCCGCCATTCCGGAAGGACTGCCGGCGGTTGTCACCATCATTCTTTCAATCGGCGTCACGGCCATGTCCAAGCGCAATGCGCTGATCCGCAAGCTGACAGCCGTGGAGACACTGGGCTGCACCCAGGTCATCTGCTCGGATAAGACCGGCACACTGACCCAGAATAAGATGACGGTCATTGATACCTATGGCCCGGATGTCAGATTGCTGGCGGCCGGCATGGCTCTGTGCAGCGATGCCGTCATTAAATCCGGCCAGACAGCTGCCAGCGGCGAACCGACTGAAGCGGCCCTGGTCAACTATGCCTTTGCCAACGGGATGCCGAAAGACCAGCTGGAGCAGGCCCAGCCCCGTATCGGGGAAGCGCCGTTTGATTCCATGCGCAAGATGATGTCAACCGTCCATGCCAAAGACGGACATTATATCCAATATACCAAGGGCGCCTGTGAGATGCTTCTTACTCACTGCACCGGCCTGCTGGATGAAAAGGGCCAGACAGTCAAGATGACCGAAGCTGATATGGCCCGGATCAACGAGCAGGTCAAAGCCTTTGCCGACCGGGCGCTGCGGGTGCTGGGGCTGGGCTACCGGGTCTATGACCGGCTGCCGGCCAGCATGGAAGCCAAAGATCTGGAAAACGAGCTTGTCTTTGTCGGCTTTGAAGGGATGATCGATCCCTGCCGTCCGGAAGTATACAGTGCCATTAAGGAATGCAACCAGGCCGGCATCCGTCCGGTCATGATTACCGGCGATCACATCGACACCGCCGCTGCCATCGGCAAGGATCTGGGTATTATCACGGATTCCAGCCAGGCCATGGTCGGCGCCGATATTGAAGGAATGAATGAAGCCCAGCTGAAGGAAGCGGTTATGAAGTATTCGGTCTTTGCCCGGGTTCAGCCGGAGCATAAAGTCCGCATCGTCAAGGCCTTCCGCTCGATGGGCTATGTCACGGCCATGACCGGTGACGGCGTCAACGATGCCCCGTCCATCAAAGCGGCGGATATCGGCATCGGAATGGGCATTACCGGCACCGATGTCACTAAGGGAGTAGCCGATATGGTTCTGGCGGATGATAACTTCGCCACCATCGTCAATGCGGTGGAAGAAGGCCGCAAGATATATGATAACGTCCGCAAGGTTCTGCAGTTCCAGCTTTCAACCAACATGGCCGAAGTGCTGGTTGTCTTTGCGGCTTCGGTAATGGGCGTCGATATTCTGACGGCCGCGCATCTGCTGTGGATCAATATGGTCACCGACAGTGCCCCGGGTCTGGCCCTGGGCATGGAAAAAGCGGAGAATGACGTAATGAAGCGCCAGCCGCGGCCGGCGGATGACTCTGTCTTCTCCCAGGGCGCGGGGGCCGATATGATCTGGCAGGGCATTTATATGGCGGCTGTTGTGGTTGCCTCCTATTTTCTGGGCGAGTATATGCAGAACGGCTCCGTCAGTCTGGCGGCGCTGCAGACCGTCGGTTCGCCTGACGGCATGACCATGGCCTTTCTGACCATGAATTTTGCCGAGATATTCCATGCGATGTCCATGCGCAGCCAGCGCGGCTCCATTCTGACCCTTAAGACTTTCAACTGGTGGCTGGTCGGCTCGTTCTTACTGGCCGTCGGTCTGACCTTCGTGGTCATCTATATACCGGCAATCAGCAGTCTGTTTGAGTTTACCTCCATCAATGCGGCTGAATTCTTCACCGCTATGGCGCTGGCTTTCTCGGTTATGCCGGTCATCGAAATAGTCAAGCTGTTTATCCGGCTGGCTGAGAAGAAGAAATAACCGGACCTTTTAGATAAAGACAGGTGAGCGAAATGAAAGAATACTGCTTTGATTCAGACAGTGCCGCTGCCACCCAGCAGCTGGCCGGCCAACTGGCCGGTCTGCTGAAACCGGGCAGTCTGATAACCCTGTCGGGTGACCTGGGGGCCGGCAAGACGACCTTCACCCAGGGTTTGGCCAGGGGTCTGGGCGTTGTCAAAAACGTGACCAGCCCGACTTTTACCCTGCTGAAGATCTATCAGGGCCGGCTGCCGCTGTACCACATCGATGCCTACCGGCTGGAGAATGTTGTGCAGGATCTCGGCTTTGACGAATACCTGCAGTCAGACGGGGTCTGTGTGATTGAGTGGGCCAATTTTATTGAATATATGCTGCCCGGAGATTATCTCAATATTACTTTTACCATCGGCGAAAAAGAAAACCAGCGCCGGCTGACCTTAACGGCTGCCGGGGCTGACTATGAAAGGATTTTAGACCAGTTATGTACACTTTAGGACTTGATACCGCCCACCGCTTTTTGGTGGTGTCTTTAATGGATGATTCCGGTCTGATTGACGGCGTGCAGACTGAATGTGTCAAGCAGCAGTCTGAACAGCTGCTGCCCCAGATTGACGGTTTGCTGAAAAAGCATAATCTGACTCCAAATGATATCGGCGCCCTGGTTGTTACCAAGGGGCCGGGCAGCTATACCGGTGTCCGGATTGCCATGACTTTTGCCAAGGTGACCGGTGCCATGCGGAAGCTGCCGGTCTATACCCTGTCAACGCTGCAGCTTTATGCCGGACTGGCTGACTGCTACAGCGTCATTGATGCCCGCAGCCAGCGGGTTTATGCCGGCCGCTATCAGAACGGACAGGCCCTGATGGCTGATACCATCTATACCAATGAGCAGATGGCCGCTAAGCTGCAGAACAGTCCGGCCGGCCTGGCCGGTGACGGGCATCTGTTTGGCCGGCCCGATAATTACGGCAGTCTGGCGCTGTCATTCTGGCAGCTCAAACCGCAGTGGCGCCGGGTTGAAAACACCGATCTTCTGGAGCCGGACTATCTGAAGGCCCGCCAGGAGTATCTGGTTAAAAATGTTTAGGAAAATGAAAGATGATGACCTGGATGCTGTCATCGCCATTGAAAAGGAAAGCTTTGCCGCTCCGTGGAGTCCGGATGACTTCCGCTATGAGCTGAATGGGAATCCCTGCAGCCAGCTGTTTGTTAAAACAGAAGCGGGCCGGGTTGTGGCTTTTGCGGATCTGTGGATCATGTTTGATAAAGCGGAAATTGCCAACATCGCCGTTGCCGCAGACTGCCGGCATCAGGGCATCGGGGCTTCGCTGATGGAATATCTGGAAAAAAAGGCCGTCCGGGCCGGCTGTGAAAGCATCTCTTTGGAAGTCCGGGTCAATAACGAGGCGGCCCGCCGGCTTTATGAAAAGCAGGGCTATGTCAAAGCCGCGGTCCGCAAAGACTACTATGCCGACCATACGGACGCTTATCTGATGGTAAAGGGGATTTAACTATGGCAGATGTAAATATACTGGCAATCGAATCAAGCTGTGATGAAACAGCCTGTGCGGTGGTAGCCAATGGCAATAAGATCTTATCCAATGTGGTCGCCAGCCAGATTGATGTGCATACCCAGTACGGCGGCGTGGTGCCGGAAGTGGCCAGCCGGATTCATGTGGAGAACATCTCCATTGTCATCGCCCAGGGTCTGGCCCAAAGCGGGCTGACCATGGCGGACATTGATGCGGTGGCTTTTACCCGGGGGCCGGGACTGATCGGCTCGCTGCATGTCGGGGTAATGGGGGCCAAGACGCTGGCCTGGCTGTATGACAAGCCTTTGGTGCCCGTCCAGCATCTCAGCGGCCATATCTATGCCAATGCCTTTGTCGGCCAGCTGCAGTTTCCTCTGTTGGCCCTGGTAATATCCGGGGGCCATACCGAACTGGTGCTGATGAAGAAAGATTATGACTTTGAAGTAATCGGAACGACCCAGGATGATGCCATCGGCGAGGCCTATGACAAGATCGCCCGCATTTTAGGGCTGGGCTATCCGGGCGGTCCGGTTATCGATAAAATGGCCAAGCAGGGCCATCCGGTCTACACCCTGCCCCATACCCATACCGACAATCCGCTTAATTTCTCTTTTTCCGGGCTGAAATCAGCTGTGCAGCAGGCCATCAGCCGGCTGCAGAAGCAGGGTGAAACGGTCAATACGGCCGATATGTGCGCCAGCTTCCAGGAAACGGCGCTGGCCGATCTGTGGAAGCGGGTCGAAGCCGCTTTGGACAAGTATGAGATCCGCCAGGTTGTTTTGGCCGGCGGAGTGGCGGCAAACAGCCGGCTGCGGGTGCTGGCGGCGGCGAAAATGAGCCATCACCCCGATATCTCCCTGATTATTCCGCCTCTGGCCTGCTGCACGGATAATGCAGCCATGATCGGAGCCAGCGGCTATCAGGCCTATCAGCTGGGCATCCGCTGCGGAATTGACGCCGGCGCTGATGCCGGACTGGAACTATAATCATCTAACCGCCCTGTCATGGGGCGGTTTTGCCTGATTAAAGAAAATATTCACAAAGTCAGCTGATTGTGATAATATGACGATGGTGATACAAATGAAAGAAACAACCGTTGTTCCCAAGGCAACCATGCAGCGCTACCCGCTTTATCTGAAAGCGCTGCGCAAGCTGGCCAGCCAGAATGTCAGCCGGGTTCTGTCAAAGGAACTGGGCGAGCTGGTAAATATCGAACCAACGACAATCCGTCGTGATTTTTCTTTTATCGGCTGTCTGGGCAAGCAGGGCTACGGTTATGATGTCAATTACCTGATCAATACCTTTACCGAAAAACTGGGGGGAGGCTTTGCCGAGAAGATCGTTCTTATCGGCGTCGGCAATCTGGGCCGGGCCCTTCTCAATTACAACCGGTGGGACTTTGTCATCGGGGAGATTGTCATGGCTTTTGATATTGATCCTAAACTGGTCGGCACCACGATCCGCTCGGTGCCGGTCTATGATATCAGCCAGCTGGAGGAAAAGTTGCCCAAGGACTGCCGGATTGCCATTCTGACCGCCTCTCATGATGCCCAAAGCGTCGTTGACCGGCTGGCCGAGTGCGGGGTGGTTGGGCTGGTTGACTTTACCCACCAGCACATCCAGGTTCCTAAATACATGATCTGGAAATCCGTGGATGTTGTCACAACGATCCAGGAACTTGTTTTTGAAGCCAATGCCGCCCGGCAGAGCCGCCAGGCTGCTATTGAACGCAATAACCGACAGGGGGAAAACTGAAATGTTTGAGTTTGAAACGATAAGCGATCTGTATGAACTGGCCGCCTCGGATGACCATGTTCAGATTGACGGGCTGGATCTTGTCCAGCTGCAGGGCTGGATCAGAACCAATCGCAACAACGGGTCTTTGGGCTTTATCGAGCTTAATGACGGAACTTATTTCCGCAACTGCCAGCTGGTCTATGATGCTTCCCTGGCCAATTTTGAAGCCGTCAGCCATCTGTTGACCGGCACGGCCCTGACGGTGACCGGCCGCTTTACCCTGACGCCGCAGGCCAAGCAGCCCTTTGAGCTCAAGCTTACCGAAGTCAGCGTCGAAGGGGAATGCGCCCCGGATTATCCGCTGCAGAAGAAGCGCCACTCCTTTGAATATCTGCGGGAGGTCGCCCATCTGCGGCCGCGCACCAATACCTTCTCGGCTGTTTTCAGAGTCCGCTCGGTGCTGTCGATGGCGATTCATGAATTCTTCCAGAGTCAGGGGTTTGTCTATGTCCATACCCCGATTATCACGGCCAATGATGCCGAAGGGGCGGGGGAGGTCTTTACTGTCACGACCCGCCATGACAACAAATATGACCAGGATTTCTTCGGCCGCCATGCGGCGCTGACGGTCTCCGGCCAGCTGCATGTCGAAGCCTTTGCCCTGGCTTTCAGGGATGTCTATACGTTCGGCCCGACTTTCCGCGCCGAGAATTCCAATACCAAAAAGCATGCCAATGAGTTCTGGATGATTGAACCGGAGATTGCCTTTGCGGATCTGGACGATGATCTCGACCTGATTGAAGACATGATCAAATACTGCATCGGCTATGTCTTTGACAACTGCCCGGAAGAGATGAAGTTTTTCAATGAGATGATCGATAAAACGCTTATTGAGCGGCTGCAGTTTGTCTTAAAGACGCCCTTTGTCCGAATGGAATACACTGATGCCATTGAAGAATTGAAAAAGGCGCCGGTGGAATTTGAGTACAAGCCCTTCTGGGGCATGGATATTCAGACCGAGCATGAAAAGTATCTGACGGATGTCATTGCCAAGGGCCCGGTCTTTGTCCGCAATTATCCCAAGGAGATCAAGGCCTTCTATATGCGGCAGAATGACGACGGCAAGACGGTGGCCGCCAGCGATCTGCTGATGCCGGTCGTCGGCGAGCTGGTCGGCGGCAGCCAGCGCGAAGAGCGCTATGACGTTTTGGAAAAGCGCATGGAAGAGCTGCACATGGACAAGGCGCCGCTGCAGTGGTATCTGGACCTGCGCAAATACGGCGGCTGCAAGCATGCCGGCTTCGGGCTGGGCTTTGAGCGTTTTCTGATGTATATTACCGGTATGGAGAATATCCGCGATGTGCTGCCTTATCCGCGCACTCCGCGCAATCTGGAATACTGAGCCGATAAATAATGACTGAAGGAGGATTTAGTTATGGCAACCAAAAGGCGCATTAACTGGAAACTGGTGATCCCTCTGGGAATCTGTCTGATTCTGATCCTTTATCTTGCCATCTCCCTTTTAGTCAGTCTTTTTGTGAATAAAACCGATCCCAATGTCTATAAGATCTGCTCCTACACCGGGGCCCAGACTCTGGCCAAGGTGAAAGAGGAAGATAAATCAGCCCCGGTTGAAGTCAAGGACTTCAATATCTACGGCGAGCATCTCAATCTGTATCTGAGCAGCTATAACATTCTGATAAGCGATGCTGATTCGGCCGTCGGGGACACTTTGGTTCTGACTGATCTGTGCTCCGGCCAGCAGAAGCGCTATTCTGTCACCGGCCTGGCCGACAGCGGCATTGATCTGGCCGGTCTGGACAACGGCTTTTATGCGGTTTATCTGCAGCAGGGCAGCACGATGCAGCGGGTCTACATGGATACGGCTCTGGCCCAGAAGGCCACTATTATCACCACCGGCCGCAGCGGCAGCCGCCGCCAGGTCAGCCTGATTGCCCAGCAGACCCTGTTTGATCAGCCGGATCAGGTTGTATCCACCCTGGATAATTCCTACCTGTACATTAAGGTTGAATCATACCAGCCGGCCGGGGACAGCGAAACGGCCGCCTATGACGTTGTCATCAATACGGCGCCGTATATCGTCACCACGGCCGATACCAAGAATCCGACCGGTCTGACCATCAACGGCATCAACCAGGCAGCTGAACTTTATGATATGGCCCTCAGGATTAAGACCCAGCTGGAGAGCAGCGGCTTAAACGTGCTGATTCTGAAGAGCAGCGCGGCCGATGCCACCGATTTCTACGGTGAAAACGGTCTGCTGCAGGCCGCCTATAATTCCAAGGCCTGCTACATGATAAATCTTGATTTTGCCCAGCTGCAGCTGGGCAGCCAGGTGCACTACTCCCTGTATTCGTCTTCTGATATGGCCGCCTGCATTGAAACAAGTCTGGCCGCCGTCAGCGGACTGAACATGAACAGCACGCCGCTGTTGGCCGGCAATGCCGCTGGTGACTACCAGTATGACGTCAGCGGAACCAAAGTGGCCTATGATGAATTCTATGAGATCCGGGAAGCCGGGGGCCGGCAGCTTTTAGCCGGCACTATTTCATCCAATTCCCAGCGCAACGCCTCCTTTGCCGCGGAAAATCCGGTCGGCCTGCAGGCGGTTACCGTGTATTTTGGCAGCATCAACAATGCTGATGAAGTTAAATTCTACAACAATAACAAGGACAGTCTGGCTGCTGCTGTGGCGGCCGGCTTCGTCAATTATTTAAACCGCTGATTATTAGAAAGAAGAGAACTTATGTTAT
The DNA here is from genome assembly GCA_964436975.1 of uncultured Erysipelotrichaceae bacterium. Classification (GTDB taxonomy): domain Bacteria; phylum Bacillota_I; class Bacilli_A; order Erysipelotrichales; family Erysipelotrichaceae; genus CAYTET01. The sequence goes on along the minus strand of CAYTET010000012.1, from coordinate 9,409 downwards.
TGCAGATAAATAAAGGCGAGAAATCCTTTGGCGGGGACGTCATTTTCAGCGACATCCAGTTTGAAGTCAAAGGCAATGAAAAAATTGCCCTGATCGGCCGCAACGGCTGCGGCAAGACGACGCTGCTGAAGATTATCAGCGGCAGTCTGGCCCTGGACAAGGGTGAAATGATAAAGCAGAATAAACTGGAGATCGGCTATCTGTCCCAGCGGGCTTTTGATGATGACTCCATTACGGTCCGGCAGGAATTTGCCAAGACTTTTGCGCCGGTTCTGGAACTGAAAAAACAGCTGGACCAGACGGCGGCAGAGATGGCCCGGCATGGCGATGATGACCAGCTATTAAAGCGCTATTCCATGCTGCAGCAGCGGTTTGAAGCCTGCAACGGCTATAATTACGACCAGGAGCAGCAGATGCTGTTTACCCGCTTCGGATTTGCCCAGACGGATCTGGACCGGCCGCTCAGCACTTTTTCCGGCGGCCAGAAGACCCGCATCGCCTTTGTCAGCCTGCTGCTGTCCAAGCCGGGCCTGCTGCTGCTGGATGAGCCGACCAACCATCTGGACATGGAGACCATCATCTGGCTGGAAGGCTATCTTAAAAAGTATCCGGCCGCTATTGTCGTGGCTTCCCATGACCGGATGTTTATGGATCATATCATTGATGAAGTCTACGCTTTTGATGATGACGGCCTGAAGCTGTATCACGGTAATTATTCCGCTTATCTGGCCGCCCGGCAGAATGAACTGCTCCGCCAGCAGTCGGCCTACCGCCGCCAGCAGGCTGATATTGCCCGGCTGGAAGAACTGATTGAAAAGTTCCGCTATAAGAAGAACAAGGCGGCTTTTGCCCAGAGCAAGATCAAGTATCTTGACCGGATGACTTTGGTGGACAAGCCGAAAACCAATACCCGCAATTTCAAGCTGCATTTTGCCCCGGAAGTAAGGGGCGGCAATAATGTTCTGGATGTCCGCCAGCTGGTCATCGGCTATGACCAGCCGCTGTGCACTATCGATCTGCAGGTTAAAAAGGGCAACAAGATAGGCATCATCGGACCCAACGGTCTGGGCAAGAGCACCTTTCTCAAGACCCTGATGGGTCAGGTCAGCCCGCTGGCCGGCGATTACATGTTCGGCCATCAGATCCAGATCGGCTACTTCGACCAGCAGCTGGCGGCTTATAACAGCGGCAAGACCGTGCTGGACGAGCTGTGGGATGACTATCCCGAACTGGACCATACCGCCGTGCGCAAGGTTTTAGGCAATTTCATGTTTACCGCTGACGATGTCCAGAAAAGCGTCAATGTGCTTTCCGGCGGCGAGAAAGTGCGGTTTACCCTGGCCCGGCTGATGCTGGAGAAGGATAATCTGCTGCTGCTGGATGAACCGACCAACCATCTTGATATTCCCGGCAAGGAAGTATTGGAGAAGGCCCTGCAGGAATATGACGGCACCGTTATGCTGGTTTCCCATGACCGCTGGTTCATCCAGCAGGTCGCCAATGCTATTTTAGTAATTGATGGCAAATCCACGCAGTACTATCCTCTGACCTATCAGGAATACGTTGACAAAACTAACGGGGTGATTACGGCTGTCTCAGTAGCTGCCGCAGGGAAACCCAAAACCGTAAATACGTCTTCAGCAGCGGCCAGTCAGCGCTATAACGCCAAACAGAGCGCGGCCCTGGAGAAGAAGATCGCTAAAGCCGAAGAGCAGCTTGAACAGCTGCGCGCTCTGCGCTATGAGCCGGAATACTACCAGGACTTTACCAAGATGAATGAGCTTAATGAATCAATTGATGACAAGCACAATGAAATAGCCCATCTGATGAAAGAGTGGGAAGACTATGCTTCGCAGCTGTAACGGCATTGATTACCAGCTGACCCGCCGGCCCCGCCAGCGCAGCATCCGCATCAGCGTGGTGCATAACGAGGTGCGGGTCAGTACCAGCATGTCCTGCCCGCAGGCCCAGATTGATGAGTTTGTGACGGCCAAGACAGCCTGGATCAAGGCCAAACTGGCCGGTCCTGAAACACCGCGGGCCGATTTTCAGTGGCGCAATAATGCGCCGGTCTATGTGACCGGCCGCCTGTACCGGCTGACGCTGATTAATGCCGACCAGGGTCAGGTGATGCTGAGCGGGGACAATCTGGTCATCTGCGGCGCCGGCCTGAAAGAATGGCAGAAGCAGTGGCAGCTGTACTGCCGCCAGCAGCTGAGCCGGCTGATTGCCGGCTATCAGAGCCTGCTGCCGGCTGATGTGGGTTTTTATACCCTGCATTTCAGGGATATGACCAGCCGGTGGGGCAGCTGTGTCTATGACAAAAAGAAGATTACCATCAGCACCCGCTGTCTTAGTCTGCCGGAGCCGGCCATCCGCTATGTCTTTGTTCATGAACTGGCCCATCTGAGCCAGCCCAACCACCAGAAGGCTTTCTACAGCCGGGTCGGCCAGCTGTGGCCGGATTACCAGACCGGAATGCAGGCCTGCCGGCAGTTCAATATGTGACCCGGGGGCGGCTGCAAGCATTTGTTGCACATTTGTTCAATAAATATGGTACAATAAGTTGCTGTGAAAAAAACAAAAAATGCTGTAAAGCACAGGAAGGAGTAACACACACATCATGGGTAATTGTTTAGTAGCTCAGTCGGGAGGACCTACAGCAGTAATCAACGCAACAGTCGCCGGTATTGTTCAGGCTAACCAGCTCAATCCGGTTTATGACTGTGTCTATGGCGGTTTGCATGGTATTGAAGGTATTTTAGCGGAAAAACTGATTGATCTGTCCAATCTGACGCAGTATCAGCTGCAGATTCTCAGACATACTCCGGCCAGCGCCTTAGGCAGCTGCCGTTATAAGCTGAAGCGGGAGAATACCGCTGATTTTGAGAAACTGTTTGAAATCTTCAAGAAATACGGCATTGACACCTTATTCTATGTCGGCGGCAATGATTCAATGGATACCGTGGCGGCTTTGAATGAATACGCCGTTGCCAATGGCATCAAGGGCCACCGCTTTGTCGGCTGCCCCAAGACGGTTGACAACGATCTGATGGTCACTGACCACTGCCCGGGCTATGGCTCGGCCGCCAAGTTTATCTGCGGCGTTGCCCAGCAGACCTGGCTGGATTATAACGTCTATACCCGTCAGGAAGTCTTTATTCTGGAGACCATGGGACGCGATGCCGGCTGGCTGGCCGCCGCGGCCATGCTGACAGGCCATGTTGATCTGCTGGTGCTGCCGGAAGTCGCCTTTGATGCTGACAAATTCCTGGCCTGCGTCAAAGAGATCATTGCAGCCAAGAACAAATGCTACATCGTGGTGTCGGAAGGCGCCCGCTATGCCGACGGCAGCTATCTGGCGGCCGGCAATGCCAAGAATGATGGCTTTGCCCACGCTGTGCTGGGCGGAGCCGGCAATGCCCTGAAGAGTCTGATTCTGGATTCCAAGACGGCTGAAAGAGCTAAGGTGCAGGATCTTTCCACCCTGCAGCGCTGTGCGGCTTTCTGTCAGAGCAAGCTGGATGTCGAAGAGTCGTTCAAGCTGGGCATGAGTGCTCATATGAGATCGATGGATCCGACCTTCACCGGCATGATGGTGGCGGTCAAGCGTCCGGAAGAAGGCACGCCGTATGATTCAAAATTCTTTGCGGTGGAAGCCAGCAAAGTGGCCAACTTCGTCAAGAATGTGCCGGCCGAATGGATTCTGGATGATTATGCCGGCGTCAGCAAGGAATGCCTGGACTATATCCGTCCGCTGATTCAGGGCGAACCCGAGCTTGTCTGCAATGGCGGCATGCCGGTTTACATGCAGCCGCTGTATCTGTCCTGATTTACGGCTGATAACTAAAAATAATAAGGCGGACCGGAGGTGCTGTGAAGCATTCTCCGGTCCTTTTTACCGGCCCGGGGGCCGGCTGTTAACGGACAGAACGTCCTTTTTGTTTATTGAAATAGGGCGCCGGCAGGAATAAAATAATGATTGTCTAACAATTCAACTATTAAGTGGGGGGATCAGAGTGTTCAAACTGTTGAAACATATCGGCGACCGCTGGTGGGCGGCGGTGCTCGGCCCGCTGTTTGCCATCGCTGAAGTCGTCTTTGATGTGGCCATTCCTTATGTCATGTCACTGATTATCGATGTGGGCATTACCCAGCGGGGCGGTGATATTGACTACATTATCCAGATGGGCATTTACATGTGCCTGCTGGCTTTGGGCGGCGGGATTTCCGGAGCGCTGAGCGGCTGGCTTACTTCCATTGCCGGCGCCCGTTTCGTGCGCAATCTGCGGATGCGGATGTACGAGAAGATCCAGCAGTTCAGCTTCAAGAATATCGAGCACTTTTCGGTGCCTTCGGTGGTAATGCGGCTGACTACGGATATGCGCATGATGCGCATGGCGGTTATTTCAATCATCCGGCTGCTGGTGCGGGCGCCGTTTAACCTGCTGTTTTCGGCCTATATGGTCTGGCGGCTCAACAATACGCTGGCCGGCATCTTTGCCATTGCCATTCCGATTCTGGCCACCGGGCTGTACATCATCACCATGAAGGCGCATCCCCGCTTTGTCAAACTGATGGCCGGGTTTGATGATATGAACGCCGATCTGCAGGAAAACATTGCCGGCATCAGGGTTGTCAAGACTTTTGTCCGGGAGAAATATGAAGACGAGAAATTTGAGAAGAGCAGCGGCGGCGTCAAGGCGGCCCAGCGCTATGCGGAAAGTCTGGTCATTTTAACCGATCCTTTCTTCCAGCTGGTCATGTATGCCTGCATGATTGCCATCGCCTGGTTTGGCGGCAAGTTTGTCATTGCCGGCAGTCTGACCACGGGGGCCTTCATCAGCTATCTGGCATATCTGCGCTCCATTCTGTTTTCCCTGCTGATGGTCTCCAATGCCCTGATGCAGATCGTAATGGCCCAGGCCTCTGTGGACCGGACCAATGCCGTTCTCAATGAGAAGATTGATATCAGCGATGAGCAGGCCGACAGCGGTCTGCAGCTGACCGACGGTTCGGTTGAGTTTAAGAATGTGGCTTTCAAATACGATGAAAACGCCGCCAAGATGGCTCTGGAAGGCGTCAATCTGAAGATTAATTCCGGTGAGACCATTGGCATTCTGGGGCCGACCGGCTCATCCAAGAGCACAATGGTCCAGCTGATTCCCCGTCTTTATGATGTCAGCGTCGGCCAGGTGCTGGTCAGCGGCCATGATGTCAGAGAGTACAAACTGGCCAACCTGCGCCAGCAGGTCGCCATGGTTCTGCAGAAAAACGAACTGTTCAGCGGCACTATCGAAGACAATATGAAATGGGGCAACCCGGATGCCGACCACCAGCAGGTCGTCGAAGCCTGCCGGTGCGCCCAGGCCGATGATTTTATAATGTCGTTTCCCAAAGGCTACCAGACTGATCTGGGCCAGGGCGGAGTCAATGTCTCCGGCGGTCAGAAACAGCGCCTCTGCATTGCCCGGGCCCTGCTGAAGCAGCCCAAAATAATCATCATGGATGACTCGACAAGCGCTGTCGATACCGATACCGACCACCGCATCCAGCTGGCTTTGAAGCAGAAGCTGGCCGGCATGACGACTATCATCATTGCCCAGCGGGTGGCCTCGGTCAAAGAAGCCGACCGCATTGTCATTATGGACAACGGCACTATTGCCGACATCGGCACCCACCAGCAGCTATTAAGCCGCAATGCGGTTTACCGTGATTTGTACCAGACGCAGATGGAAGGGGTGGACGCATGAGCGAAAAACATTATCATCAGATCCGCCATGCCCGGGCCAACGATATTCCGGCGACGGTCAGCCGGACCTTCAGCTATATGGCCGCTTACGGGGCCAAAAGCTGGCTGATCATCATCGGCATAGTCATCTCGGCGGCCAGCAGTGTGGCCAGTGCCTATTTCTTTACCCCGATAATTAACAACTACCTTGTTCCATATATCGGAGCCAGTGATGTTGACCTGAGCGGCTTTATCAGCATGCTGGTCATCATGGCCCTGGTGTATGCCGTCGGCGTCGGCTGCTCCTATATGTACCGCAAGCTGCTGTCAATAGTCAGCACCGGTATGCTGGATGATCTGCGCCGGCAGCTTTTCGAAAAGATGCAGACTTTGCCGGTCAAGTTTTTCGATACCCACACCCACGGCCAGATGATGGTTTATTACACCAATGATATTGACACCATGCGGCCGATGGTGCAGGAAACTTTCCCGCAGTTTCTGTCAACGATTCTGACGCTGCTGGGGACCTTTGCCATGATGGCCATTCTTAACTGGCGGCTGACCTTGATTGCCTTGGCCACGCTGGCTGTGATGCTGCTGATAACTTTTAAAATGGGCAGCGCCTCCCAGCGCCACTTTGCCCTGCTGCAGCGGCAGGTGTCAGATATCAACGGCTATATTGAAGAGATGTTCTCCGGTCAGAAGGTCATCAAGGTCTTCAACCACGAACAGGCCAGCATAGATGAATTCCAGAAGATGGATGATGCCCTGTACACCTCCAGCTATAAAACCAACGCCTTTGCCTCGATGCTGATGCCGATCAACGGCAATCTGTCATATTTTACTTATGCCATCGTGGCCGTTATCGGCGCCCAGATGTGCATTTCCGGCCAGTTTACCTTAGGCGCACTGGCTTCGTTTCTGATGTTTGTCCGCCAGTACATGGGCCCTATTTCCAACCTGTCCCAGCAGTTTAACGGCTTTATGATGTCATTGGCCGGGGCCGAGCGGGTTTACGAACTGATGGATCAGCCCAGTGAAACGGATGAGGGCAAAATCACCCTTGTGACCGCCGTCAAGAACGCCGATGGCAGTCTGAAAGCCGCTGCCGAAAAAACCGGCTGCTGGGCCTGGCGCCATCCGGACGGCACGCTTACCGAATTGAAAGGCGATGTCCGGCTGGACCATGTCACGTTCAGCTATGACGGCACCAAAACCGTGCTGCAGGATATTTCCCTTTATGCCAAGCCGGGTCAGAAAATTGCCTTTGTCGGCTCAACCGGCGCCGGCAAGACCACTATTACCAATCTGCTTAACCGCTTCTATGATGTCGGCCAGGGCCAGATTACTTTTGACGGAATTCCCATCAGGGATATCGCCAAGGCCGATCTGCGCTCTTCCATCGGCATGGTGCTGCAGGATACCAATCTGTTTTCCGGCACCGTGATGGAGAATATCCGCTACGGCCGGCTGACGGCCAGCGACCAGGAATGCGTGGCGGCAGCCCAGCGCTGCAATGCCGATTCCTTCATTGACCGGCTGCCCCAGGGCTATCAGACGGTTCTGACCGCCAACGGCTCCAATCTTTCCCAGGGCCAAAGGCAGCTGCTTAATATTGCCCGGGCGGCCGTAGCCGATCCGCCGGTCATGATTCTTGACGAAGCCACTTCCTCCATTGACACCCATACCGAATTGCTGATTGAAAAGGGGATGGATGAACTGATGAAAGGGCGGACGACTTTTGTGATTGCCCACCGGCTGTCAACGGTGCGCAACGCCAATGCCATTATCGTTCTGGAGCACGGCCAGATCATTGAACGGGGCGATCACGAAGATCTGCTGAAGGCCAAAGGCCGCTATTATCAGCTGTATACCGGCAAGGCTGAGCTTGATTAGTGAAAACACTGAAACGCCGCAAGGCGTTTTCATTTTGTGAAATCATCGTTTACATTAACAACCTATACATATGTTTAGCATTATTTTCACAAATTTCATATAATTATGACAGCGTTAATATGACGCCAACAAGGAGGAATGTATGAAGAAGTTATTATCTTTATTGTTGGTTGTGTTCATGGTGCTGGCTTCGCTGACTGGGTGTGGCGAAACGAAGCCGTCCACCAATGACACTGATGAAGTAAATACCGAGGCCACCGGCAATCTGGTTATCTACTCACCCAACTCGGACGGAGAGGTTGATAATGTTATCCCTCTGTTTGAAGCCAAGTATCCCAATATCACCGTCAACGTTATTTCTGACGGCACTGGCAACTGTGTCAGCCGTATCCAGGCTGAAGCGGCCAACCCGGCCTGCGACGTCTTCTGGGGCGGCATGAACTATGCCATGTATACCCAGTATCCCGATCTGTGGGAAGAGTATGTTTCACCCAATGAAACCCTGATTACCACTGATGCTTACAAGAATAAGACCGGTTACTATACCAACTATGGTCTGTCCGGCAACTCCAACTTCATCCTGAATAAGGAAAAGCTGGCCGAGCTGGGTCTGCAGCCGTCCGATATTACCGGTTACCAGAGTCTGCTTGATCATGCCGATGTTCTGGCCGGCCATGTTATCATGGGCGATCCGACAGCTTCATCCAGTGCCTGGGCACAGCTGAAGTGCATGATGTACATCTTTGGCGGCGGTGAAAACAACGACTGGTCCAAGATTGACACCACCAAGGGTATGGATTACTGCAAGACTTTAATCAACACCGTTCTGTTAGGCTACATTTCTGATTCCAGCTCCAAGGTCTATAAACTGACCGCTCAGGGCGAATATGCCATCGGTATCTCCTATGAAGATCCGTGTGTCAGCTATGTTACCGATCAGGAAGGCGACAACCTGTCCACCATTTATCCGGTCGAAGGTTCCAACTGGACACCGTGCGCGGCTTCCATTGTCAAGAATGCTCCGGATATGGATAATGCCAAACTGTTCATTGACTTCTTAATCTCCACCAAGTGCCAGACCGCTTATGGCGAGAATACCACTCTGCGGCCGGTCTTCGTTGAAATCAAGAATTCCAACGAGAATATGCCTGCTTTCTCCGATCTGAAGATCTTCGTTGATGATGATGAGTATGTTGCTTCCCATAAGACCGAATGGCAGAATGCCTGGAAAGAAATCCTGGCTGCCGAAGGCTGGAAGAAATAATTTAAGCAGATCATTACTATAGTTTTATTGTCAGCAGCAGTCTGACAGAAACAAACTGTAAATGGGAAGCGTCTCTGGATGCTTCCCATTTTCTAAAAAAACTTAAGCAGACAGAACAGCCCTTTACCAGTATCTCCGCTGGCTGAATCGTTGACAGTGCCGGCGGGGTAAACTACAATAAATGAAAGGGTTTAACGAAATACACTATGACAGACGCTAACAGGCGCAAAGGGGAATAATATGAGTGTAGAAATTAAAATAGTCGACGCAGTAAAAGCCTACGGCGACAACGTAATTATCCATGACATCGATCCGGCCAAGCGCAATATCGGCATGGTTTTCCAGAACTATGCTATTTTCCCGCATCTGACAGTCCGCAAAAACGTCGCGTTCGGTCTGCAGAACCGCCACACCAGCAAGGAAGACATGGCTAAGCTGACGGATGAATTCATGAAACTGATGCATATTGACGAATATGCCGACCGGCTGCCGGAAAGACTGAGCGGCGGCCAGCAGCA
>CAYTET010000011.1:0-33824 GCA_964436975.1 uncultured Erysipelotrichaceae bacterium | reverse complement strand
GCATTTCATAAAGGGTGACGGCAATATTGCGCCGGACCAGCTGCCAGGCCGCCTCGCTGCCGGCCAACCCTGCTCCGACAACCGCAACGCGTTTCATTTTGTCGCTTTCTTCTTCGCCGTTCCCTTTTTGGCGCGGTAGTGTCTGGCCGGAGCATTGGGATCGGGTTTGATGTACTTGCAGGCCGGATAATTGGAACAGCCTACAAAATAGGTGCCGTAGCGGCTCTTGCGGCGCACCAGGTGATGGCCGCACTGCGGGCAGATCTCACCGGTATCAACCGGTTCGTCTTCCGGCAGCTTTTTAACATACTTGCAAGCCGGATAATTGGAACAGGAGATAAACTTGCCGTAGCGGCCCTGCCGGATTACCAGGTCATTGCCGCATTCCGGACACTTTTCGCCGGTTTTGACCGGTTCATCCTCCGGCTTCTTCTTGACAAATTTGCAGGTCGGATAATTTGAACAGGAGATAAACTCGCCATAGCGGCCCTGCCGGATCACCAGATCCCCGCCGCATTCCGGACATTTCTCACCGGTCTTGACCGGTTCCTTTTTCTCCATATTCTCGTAGGCATTATCGACCAGCGGGCTGAATTCATCATAAAAGCGGTGCAGAGCCTCAACCGGGTCGCACTGCCCTTCGGCGATGCTGTCAAGTTCGCTTTCCATATCAGCGGTGTACTTGACGTTGATTATTGAAGAGAAATACTCGGCCAGCTTGTCATTGGTCAGGTCGCCCTGTTCGGTCGGCACAAAAACTTTTGACTTGGTGCCGTCATCGCTGCGCAGGTATTCAACATAGCCGCGCATCAGGATAGTATCAATAATGGTGGCATAGGTGGAAGGACGGCCGATGCCGTATTCTTCCATGGCTTTGATCAGCCTGGCCTCCGAGTAGCGCAGCGGCGGTTCGGTAAAATGCTGCTTGGCCTCTATGGACTGCGCAGTGATGGCTTCGTTATCCTGCAGCTCAGGCAGATCGACATCATCACCGCTGTTTTCATAAGCCCCGTATACTTTCTGGTAGCCGTCAAACAGCAGATGCCGGCCGGAAGCCGTGTATTCATAAATGCCGTTGAGCAGCCGGACTGTCACGGCATCATAGCGGGCCGGCGCCATCAGGGCCGCCAGCGCCCGGTAGTAGATCATGCTGTAGAGTTTGTATTCTTCAGCCGTCAGATGGGCTTTGACCTTTTCCGGGGTATTCTCGATATTGGTGGGCCGGATCGCCTCATGGGCATCTTGGGCATTCTTATCAACTTTGGCATGATAATAGCCGGCGTAATCAGCGCCGTAGTTTTTGGCAATGAAATCCTTGGTCTGGGCCATGAAGACATCAGAAAGCCGGTTGGAGTCGGTACGCATATAGGTGATCAGACCGGTTGTTTCTGTTCCGATGGCAATGCCCTCGTACAGCTTCTGCGCCACTGACATCGTCCGCTTGGAAGTAAAATTAAGCTTATTGGACGCATCCTGCTGCAAAGTTGAAGTGATATAAGGCAGCCGCGGACCCTTGGTCTTGACTTCCTTTTTGACTTCACCGACGGTAAAAGGACCCTGGCAGGCTTTTTTTATCTCTTCGGCCTGCTGCTGGGTGGTGATCAGATGCCGGTCTTTGGCATCAACGGCTTTATTCTCTATTTTGGTCAGAGGGGCCGTAAAAGCGATGTCCTGCTTTTCAAAAGCCGCCTCAACCGTCCAGTATTCAGCCGGAACAAAGGCCTTGACTTCCTTTTCACGGTCACAGATCAGCTTTAGGGCCACCGACTGAACCCGGCCGGCCGATTTGCTTTTGATCTTGCGCTGCAGCAGCGAAGAAAGCTTAAAGCCGATAATCCGGTCCAGAATCCGCCGGTCTTCCTGTGATTTGACCATGTTCATGTCGATCTGGCGCGGATTGGCAATGGCCTTGACAATGGCCGGCTTGGTTACTTCCTGAAACACAATGCGGTTCTTGCTGTCCATATCCAGCCCTAAAACACGGGCCAGATGCCATGAAATAGCTTCGCCCTCGCGGTCATTATCAGTTGCCAGCAGCACTTCGTCAGCCTTTTTAACCCGTTTCTTCAGATCAGCGACAACATCCTTCTTGTCCGGATTAATCACATAGGTCGGGGCAAAATCGTTGTCAACGTCAACCCCCAGGCCGCCCTTTCCTTTGATGGCCAGATCACAGATATGGCCTTTGGAAGAGACGACATCAAAGTCGTTTCCCAGATATTTTTCAATCGTCTTGGATTTAGAAGGCGATTCCACAATCATCAGTTTTGTCATAAAATATCTCTCCTGCCGTTTATTTTCTACACAAATGGTCCTAATTGTCAAATAAAATCCACAAACCGCTGCTGCTGGCTGTCCCACTGCAGCAGCCCCGCGCCTTCCGAAATCAGGCTGTTGCAGCCGGCGCCGTCGGCATCATCACTGCGGTAAGGAACAGTATAGACATCCTTGCCCAAAGACAGGGCGGCGTTTACTGTATGCATGGTTCCGCTTCTCATTTTAGCCTGGGTGACGATAACAAAATCACTCAGGCCGGCAATTATGCGGTTGCGGAAAGGAAAATGGACCGCCTGGGGCCGGACATTAAGCGGATATTCACTTATCAGCAGTTGGTGGCTGGCCATATAAGAGTAGAGCCCGGCATTTTCCGGCGGGTAGCAGACATTCAGGCCGCAGCCTAAAACCCCGATGGTAGCCGCGGCGGCTCGGTGGGCGATTCCGTCAATGCCCTTGGCCATTCCGGCGACAATGACATACCGGCCGCGCAACTGGCTGACTATCCGCACCGTCATCATTCGGCCATATTCACAGGCCTGCCGGCTGCCGATGACCGCCGCCTTGGGCTGGCTGATCAGGGAGCGCTTGCCCCGGTAAAATAAAACCAGCGGCGGGCTTTTTAAAGCCAAAAGAGCGCTGGGATAATCATCATCCGCAATGGTAATGGCATCATAAAGCGGTATGCCGGTATCCTCCGGCACTTTGTCTTTAAGGGCTGCCATCATTTTGTTATAATCACCGCCGCACTGCACAGCCAGTCGAATCAGACGCTGCCGCATAATCTCACCCCTATATATTAATAGGAACAAGCGGCCCTGATTCCTTCAGATATCCAGATGCTGCTGCAGCCGGTCTATTACCGGTCCGTAGCTTTTCCGGTAAATAGGCAGCAGGCCGTAGGCATCAACAGCCTGCAGATGGGCTTTTGTGGGATAGCCCTTATGTCTGGCAAAGCCATACTGCGGATACAGCACATCATAGCCGTACATGATATGGTCCCTGACCACCTTGGCTAAAATGCTGCCGGCCGCAATCGAGCATGACTTGGCATCACCTTTAATGATTGAAGTGACTTCCTTGGCTATATCAAGAGGCATGGCATCGGTTAAGACAACATCCACCGGTGCGCTCTGGCCGATGGCGGCCATGGCCAGCTGGGTAGCCCGGTAGATATTGAGCCGGTCTATTTCCGCCGGGGTAATGATCCGGATATCGTAATAGACGGCATCCGCAATAATCTGCCTGAACAGCACTTCCCTTTTCTTTTCACTGAGCTGCTTGGAGTCATTGATTTCACCGCTGTCATAATCAAGCGGAAAAACAGCCCCCGCCACAACCAGCGGACCGGCAATCGGGCCGCGGCCGGCTTCATCAATGCCAATTAATAAGCGCTGGTTTTTCCAGTACGCTTTTTCATATTCATTAGCGGTTGGCATCCGGAGCCTCCCAGCTGATCTGTCCCCAGCAGCCGTCTCTTAAATCACGCAGGATTAAAGTTGCCAGCCGGCTGGTGTCAATGCTGCTGCCATTTACCAGACAGCCTCTTTTAAGGCCGATGGCATTCCAGCAGTCTGCCAGCTGCTGCTGGTCAAGCTGGTAGCGCTGCATAAGCCGCTGCGGATAGCGCTGGATCATTTCGTTCAGGGCATACCGGGCAACCTCTTCCATCGGCAGAACATCATCGGCAACCGCGCCGGTCAAAGCCAGCCGGTAGCCGACAGTCTGGTCCTCGAATTTCGGCCATAGCACACCCGGGGTATCCAGCAGAACCAGTTCATCACTGATTTTTATCCACTGCAGACTGCGGGTCACCCCCGGCTTATCGGAGGTCTTGGCCATCCGGCGGCGGGCGGTCTGGTTTATCAGGGTGCTTTTGCCGACATTGGGAATACCGCATACCAAAGCTTTAATCAGCACCGTTTTGACGCCTTTTGACTGCAGCCTTTTTATGCGGCTGGCATTCAGCCGGCGGCTGGCCGAAGTCAGAATAGAATTTACTTTATCATGCAATAGGTCAACAGCCACCGCATAATTCTGCTCATCCGTCAAAGTCTGCACCCACCGGGTCGTCACGGCCGGATCAGCCTTGTCATTTTTGGCCAGGACGATAAGCCGCGGCTTGGTTCCGATAAGCTGGTCCAGCAGCGGATTGGCCGAACTGAGCGGGATGCGGGCATCACGGACTTCGATAACCATGTCGGCCAGGCCAATCTTTTCTTCAATCTGCCGGTTTGTTTTGGCCATGTGGCCGGGATACCATTGGATCTGTGCCATATCAGCCCGCCTTGCCGAATTTTGAAAACGGCCAGTAGATATAAACATGCACCTGGATTATTTCCTGACTGGTAAAAGGTCCGTAATAACGGGAATCTGAAGAATGAAGACGGTTATCGCCCATGCAGAAGTACTCATCATCACCCAGTGTCACCGTAAAGTTTTTAGTGAACAGATTATCCGACTGGGTTGCCTTCTGCTGGTTGACATATTCCTCATCCAGAAAATCCTGTTCATAGACAACTCCGTCAATATACAGAATGTCATCCGCAAAGGTAACGGTTTCCCCGGGCAGCCCGATTACCCTTTTAACCAGTTTTTCCGAAGAATCCGGTTTTTGAATGACAACAATGTCAAAACGCTTAATGCCCTGGGTCCGCTCCAGGATGCCGGCAAACCCCAGGCTCTTATCATATAAGGTTGGATACATGCTGCTGCCGTCAACCCGCACCGGCTTGTATAGAAAATTAGTCACTAACAAAACAACTGCCAGTGTAACAGCGACAGTGATAATTACATCATTCCATTGCTGCCAGAAGGATCCGCTGCCAGTCTGATTCAGACTGCTGTCCTGCCGGGGTGCCAATTTTGAAGTTTCAGGCATGAGCTGCCGCCTTTCCCACTAAAGAAAAAAGCCGGAAAATCCCGGCTTTTGATTAACGCTTCTCTTCGATACGGTTAGCTTTGCCGGAACGCGTCCGCATATAAGACAGCTTAGCGCGGCGCACTTTACCATAGCGGACAACCTCAATCTTGTCCAGCACCGGTGAATTGACCGGGAAGATACGTTCGACGCCGATACCGCTGGACATCTTGCGGACTGTAATGGTCTCCGCAATGCCCTTGCCGTGAATGCCGACGACAACACCTTCAAAGATCTGAATACGGACTTTCTCGCCTTCCTGAATCTTGACATGCACTTTTACCGTGCAGCCAGGACGAATCACTGGAAGGTCTGTTCTCAACTGCGAAGCCGTAATCTGCTGAATAATACCTAAATTCATACTCACTGTTCTCCTTGTCTATGCTATCAGCGGCTCATAACACAATTACGCCAGCGGAACCGTACCGCATACGTTAGATATGATAACACATAATAAGCCTATTGTTCAATATTTTTATCAGCAACCGGTTCTGAATCAGCGGCTGGGGCGGGAGAATCCTGCTCGGCTCTGATCTTCTGCATCATCGCCGCTTCTTCCTTTGAAAAGACCCGGTTTTCCAGCAGATCAGGCCTGATCTGCCAGGTTCTTTTCAGACTCTGGTACAGGCGCCACTGGCGGATATTTTCATGATGGCCGCTGAGCAGCACTTCCGGAACCGGACAGCCTTCATAGTTTTCCGGCCGCGTGTACTGCGGATACTCCAGCAAGCCGTCTTCAAACGATTCAAACATCGTCGACTCATCGGTTATCACCCCCGGAATCAGCCGGGTAACCGCATCGGTCAGCACCATAGCGCCTATCTCACCGCCGGTCAGAATGAAATCCCCTATGGAAATCAATTCATCGGCATACTGGCTGATCCGGTAATCATAGCCTTCATAATGGCCGCACATTATTATCAGATCATCATAATCATCCTGCAGCTGATGAGCCTTGGCCTGATTAAATACCGCTCCGGCGGGATCCATCAGCACAACATGGCTGGTTTGGCTGCGGACATCCTTCAAGGCATCCAAAAGCGGCTGGCACATCAAAACCATGCCCTGGCCGCCGCCGAAGGGATAGTCATCAACGCGGTTATGCTTGTCTTTGGTATAAGTCCTGAAGTCAACGGCTGAAATGTCGGCCAGCTGCTTAAGCCGGGCCTTTTTAATTATCGAGGTATTCAGAAAGCCGGTAAACATTTCCGGGAAGATGGTTAGAATGGTAATTTTCTTCATAGCATTCCTTCAATCAGGGTTACCTGAATTCGCTTCTTTTCAGCATCGACGCTTTTCAAAAAGGCCGGCACCAGAGGCATCAGGACCCGGCCTCCGTCCGGACGGCGGATGGTCAGTACCGCCTGGGGGCCATCATCAATGGCCTCCGCCGTGCCGATAAAAACATCGTCCTGATAAACGGCGCAGCCGATTATCTCATAATAGAAATAGCGATTGGCGGAAGGACGGACGGAATCATCTCTGTCCGCAAACAGATCCGCATTTTTATAGGCCAGCACGTCATTGATATTATCATAGCCCTGCAGCTTCAATAAAACAAAGCCTTTATGCATTCTGAAAGAAGCCGCGGTAACTGAAACAAAGCCCTGGTCAGTTCTTATCTGCAGCTTTTGATCGGCTCCGAAGCGCTGGGAAACAAGTTCGGTAGCCGGCTTTACCTTCAGTTCGCCTTTAA
This sequence comes from uncultured Erysipelotrichaceae bacterium, assembly GCA_964436975.1. Lineage (GTDB taxonomy): Bacteria > Bacillota_I > Bacilli_A > Erysipelotrichales > Erysipelotrichaceae > CAYTET01. The sequence goes on along the minus strand of CAYTET010000011.1, from coordinate 26,934 downwards.
TGCCGAATGTATTAATGATGGTTCCAACTTTTATCCGGCTCATTTCCCTGCTCCTTTCAGCCAAAAAAGGATGCCGCGGCATCCTTCAGTTAATCAACCTGGTAAGATTCAAATTTGATATTGATGCGTTTGTTGTCCAGACGGGCGCAAACGGACATGGTCTGCCGCAGGGCTGACGCCATAACGCCCTGCCGGCCAATCAGCCTGGCAATATCTTCCGAATCGGCATACACGTAAAGCAGGATCTCATTCTCATTGATGGAATCCATCTGCTTGACGCTGACCTGTTCCGGATTATCAACCATGGGCTTGATCAAATCGCAAAGGGTCTTTGCGCAATCAATCATGCCTTTTTCCCTTCAGCGAATTTCTTCATGATGCCCTGCTTTGACAGAATGCTTCTGACAGTATCGGAAGGCTGGGCTCCGGCATTAAGCCATTTCAGGATCTTTTCTTCATCAAAATTTACCGTCACCGGCTGGGTGCGCGGATTGTAACTGCCCAGCTCTTCAATGAAGCGGCCGTCACGGTAAGTCGGCTTTTTAGCAGCGCCGGTTCTCTTTAAACGTAATTTAACCATATCAGGATTCTCCTTTTTGTTTTCTACTAACATACTTAACCACAACACTGTCAGCCTGTCAAGTCTTTTTACTTGACAGTCCTGGTTGACCGGTTTATTTGTTTAGCTGCTTCATCCGGGAAGCCAGCCCCATCTGACCCATCATCTTTTTTGAGCGTTCAAAATTGTTGATGAGCCGGTTGACATCCGTGACGGTCGTGCCGCTGCCGGCAGCGATCCGGTTTTTATGGGAAGAGCGCAAAGCAGAGGGATCGCGTCTTTCCGCCATCGTCATGGACTGAATGATAGCGGTGTTCTTCTTCATCGCCGTTTCCTGCTCAGGTCCGCCCAGCTGATCACTGTACTGGCTCAGGCCCGGAATCATTTTCAGGATTCCGCTCAAAGGCCCCAGCTTTTTCATCTGCTGAATCTGGATCAGCATGTCATTAAGATCATATTTGCCATCCGCCATTTTCTGGGCTGTTTCCATGGCCTGTTTTTCATCAAGCTGCTCTTCCGCCTTTTCAACCAGGGTCTGCATATCGCCCATGCCCAGAATGCGGCTGGCCATCCGGTCGGGATAAAAGATATCAATGTCATCGATCTTTTCACCGACGCCGACCATCTTGACGGCAACATCAGTGACAGCCCGGACCGACAGAACGCCGCCGCCGCGGGCATCGCCGTCAAATTTAGTTACAATCAGACCGGTTATATTAAGCCGGTCATTAAAGGTCTTTGCCACATTGACGATATCCTGACCGGTCATGGCATCAACAGTCAGCAGGATTTCATCCGGTTTGAACTTATCTTTAATTTCGCTTAGTTCATCCATCAGCTCCTGATCAATCTGCAGCCGGCCGGCGGTATCAATTATAACCGTATCATAGCCGCTTGCCCCGGCCCTCTTAATTCCCTGGGCCACGGTTTCAACAGCGCTGACTTCGGTTCCCATAGAGAATACTTCAACATCAATCTGCCGGCCTAAAGTCTGCAGCTGCTCAATGGCAGCCGGCCGGATAATGTCGGCGGCAATAAGCAGCGGCCGGCGGTTTTGTTTTTCTTTTATCAGCTTGGCCATCTTGGCAGCCGAAGTTGTTTTACCGGTGCCCTGCAGACCGACCACCATGATGACGGTAAGACCGCTGCTCCGGTAATTTAAGCCGTCGGACTGGCTGCCCAGCAGGCTGACCAGCTGGTCATAGACAATCTTATAAACCTGCTGGCCCGGCTCAAGATTAGACTCAACTTTTAAGCCGATGATCTTTTCTTTTAGCTGACTGATGAAATTACGGACCACGCCATAATTAACATCCGCTTCCAGCAAAGCGATTCTGATCTCACTGAGCATGGCCTCGACATTCTTTTCCGTCAGAACATCTTTTCCCATGACATGTTTGAATGAAGCCGTCAGTTTGCGGCTGAGATTTTCAAAAGCCATTTGTGATCACTCCCAACTTTTCTAATTTTAGCATGCTGTCCGCGGATAGGCAATCACGGGCATTGCAGTTGCGTTTAGTAAACGCAGATGCTATACTGACAGTACCAGAGATGGAAAAGGAGCGTTAATAATGGAACAGAAATTTTATCGTTGTGCTATCTGCGGCAATATTGTCGGAATTGTTAATGACGGCGGCGGCCAGCTGGTATGCTGCGGTCAGCCGATGACTGAAATCGTCCCCAACACGACCGAGGCGGCTGTTGAAAAACACATTCCGGTCATCACTGTTGACGGTCAGACCGTCACTGTCAAAGTCGGCGAGACGGCCCACCCCATGACAGAGCAGCATTATATCCAGTGGATCTCCCTGTCAACCGCATCCGGCAACCAGCGCAAGGTCTTAAAACCTAATGACCAGCCACAGGCTGTCTTTGAAATCACTGACGGCGATGCGGTCGTCAATGCCTATGCCTACTGCAACCTGCACGGGCTGTGGAAGAAATAATCTGTATTTTAAGCCGTTTATCGGAAATAAGAGGGTCCGGCGGGGCTGATTCATGCCCGGCCGCCCTTTTTTTTGAAAAAAAGGCGGAAAGCATAAAAAAGACCGCCCGTCAATATGTTTTATTTAAAAAGTATCGGCTGTATAATTTTTGCCTTTTTGCGCCGGCTTCAAATATCGGCTGTCAAGGGTTACTTTTTTTATTCATTGTTGTTATCATTAAGCACATAAGCAGCCGGTATCAGGGCTGTCAGGAGGTCTATGAAATACATCAACAAATTTATAAGGATTATCACTATTGCCCCCGTTATGGCGGCTCTGCTTCTTCTGGCGCTATACTTTCTAACCCCGCAGTACGGCATTACGCTGAGCCAGCTTCTTCTTTCCCTGCTCTTCCTTACTGTTCTGCCGGTGCTGGCTTATCCTCTGCAGCCGCTGTTTCCCCGCTATAAAGCCAAAGGCCGCAAGGGCCAGCGGGAATTAGCCATTATCTTTTCGCTGATCGGCTATCTGTGCGGACTGATCTATACCATCATTCTTCATCCCAATCATATGCTGGCTATAATTTATCTTACCTATCTTCTGAGCGGGGTGGCTATTGCCCTGTTTACCGCCTTTACCCCTGTTAAAGCCTCCGGCCATGCCTGCGGCATTGTCGGACCGATGGTCGTTATTCTGTGGTATGTCGGTCTTATCGGCTTAATTCTAGTCGCCGTCTATGTTCTGGCATTTATCAGCAGTCTGCAGATGAAGCGGCATACCGTCAATGAATTTCTGGCCGGCAGTGTCATTCCGGTCATCGCCCTGCTGCTGTCCCAATGGATTGTTGCCCTGTTTGCGATTTAGATTAACTGCTTACTTCTCCTTCCATAATAAAAAGGCCGCACGGCCTTTAGTACGTTAAAAGTGTCGTTGGAACCGCACCGCCAGTGCAAAACCAGCTGCACTTTTTTATTTCTGCTTCAGACAGTCAATCAGATCATGCGGGGCATCCAGAATATAATCCGGATGCAGCTCATCAATAAACGGCCGGCCCCTGAAGCCCCAGCTGCATAAAGCAACCGGCAGACCGGAATTGTCCGCCGTCTGCTTGTCAACTTCGGAATCGCCGATATAGATGGCCTGACGCCGGTCGGCCTTCAGCAGGTCAAGGGCATAATTGACTTCGTCGGGGGCTGGTTTTATGGCCATGCCTTCACTCTGGCCGACGGCCTTTCCGATGCAGTCTTTGAAATAAAGATCATACAGCTTATCCGTAGCCGGCTGGGCCTTGTTGGTAACCAGAGCGGTAGCAATGCCCATCTGTTTTATCTGCTGCAGGGTTTCAACAATGCCGTCATACGGCTTGGTGGCATCCATGCAGTGAAGAAGATAGTAATCCTTAAACTGGCCGAAAGCCTCGTCCAGCTGCCCTTTAGCCACCCCGGCCGGAGCGGCCCGCTGAATCAGTTTGTACAGCCCGTTGCCGACAAAGCTTTTAATGGCATCCATGCTGTGGACCGGCCAGCCGTACTTTTCCATCAGCCAGTTGGTGCTGCTGCGCAGATCGGTCAGGGTATCAAGCAGGGTGCCGTCTAAATCAAATACAATGGTCTGATAACGCCAGTTCATTTTATATCGACCTCGCTGTTTCCAAATGACGGATCAATGACAACCATCTGTTCATCGGCGGCTGCCCGCTCTAAAAGCGGCTGCCAGTCAAAGCCCTGCTCATAGCGGAGCACTTTATCCAGATGCGGCTTGGTGACCGGGTTTTTAGGATCAAAGATAGTGCAGCAGTCTTCGAAAGGCAGAATGGAAGTGCTGTATGTCTGCAGTTTTTCGGCCAGTCCGATAATCTCCAGTTTGTCATAGGTGACAACCGGCCGGATGACGGGAATATCGACGACCTTGTTTATGACATCCATGCTTTCAAGCGTCTGGGAGGCCACCTGACCGACTGATTCGCCGGTGACAATAGCCAGACAGCGGTATTTTTCAGCCAGCATCTGGGCCAGCCGGAACATCATCCGCCGCATTATAGTTATGGCATAGGATTCGTCACAGTGGTCATAAATAGCCAGCTGCAGTTCGGTAAAAGGAATGATATGCAGCCGGATATGGCCCTGGTAGCGGCTCAGCTGGCTGGCCAGCTGCTTGACCTTTTCAACCGCCTGCTGGGAAGTATAAGGCTGGGAAGCAAAGTGGATGGCTTCCAGCCGCAGGCCCCTTTTCATCGCCAGATAACCGGCTACCGGTGAGTCAATGCCGCCGGAAAGCATCAGCATGGCCTTGCCGCCGACCCCGACCGGATAGCCGCCCAGACCAAGATAAGTCTGGGCCATGATATAAGTTGCTTCATTGCGGACTTCCACAATAACCTGGTAATCCGGATTATGCACATCAACTTTCAGCAGCGGGCAGTTATGCAGCAGACAGCCGGCGACCTGCCGGTTGATGTCATCAGAATGCAGCGGAAAACTCTTGTTGGCCCGGTGCGCCTTTATTTTAAAGGTTCCGGATTTATCCGCCATTACCGATAAAGCCGTCTGCTGAATCTTTTCAATGTCATTTTCACAGCGGGCGGCCAGCGCAAAAGAGCGGATACCGAAAACATGACCGATGATCTCCATGACCGGTTGCGGGTCAGTCCCGTTTAGATGGACATAGATATGGTCATGGGTCTTTTCAAAGTTCAAAACCGGAAAACCCGTCAGAGCCTGTTTCATATTCTGGCTTAAACGGGTAATGAAATCTTTGCGGTTGCGCCCTTTGGTGGAGAGCTCGCCGAAACGAATCAGAATATATTCATACTGCAGCTGCTTAAGTTCATCCATATTTTTTTATAATCCCCTCTATGGCGTCAATTAGTCCGTCAATCTGGTCTTCCGTATGGCCGCAGTCAATTGAGATCCGCACCGTTGACCCCTGCCGCTGCTTATCCAGCGGATACATCTGGGCGATAACACGGGATACCGCATCGCGTGAATCACAGGTTGACTGGGCCGAGACCAGATAGCCGGCCTGGGCCAAAGCATTCAGCATAACCTGGCTTTTGATGGAGACACAGGAAAAATTAACAATGGCCTTGCTGCCGTCAGCCGGACTGTTGATTACAACATGGTCCATTTTCTGCAGCGCCGCGTATATTTTATCATGATAATGACTGATTGTTTGGGTTTTCGCTTCGATATCCTGCAGGGCCAGCCGGATTGTCTTGCCCCACATGATATCGGCCGGCGCATCGGCCGTCCCGCCGCGCAGACCGTATTCCTGCTGGCCGCCGGAAATCAGCGGCACGATAGGCAGATTGGCCTTGTGGTAAAGCAGTCCGCTGCCCTTCAGGCCGTGAATCTTATGGGCCGAAAAGGAAGCAGAAGAAATCTGCTGCAGATCAAGCGGAATCTTGCCTAAAGCCTGTACACAGTCGACATGCAGACGGATATCAGGATAGCGGTGCAGAATCTGCTTCACCTTGGCCAGCGGCTGGATGGCTCCGGATTCATTATTCACCATCATTACGGCCACCAGCACCGTTTCCGGCCGGATCGCCGCTTCCAGTTTATCAGCATCAATCTTGCCATTGGCCATAACAGGCAGCCAGGTCACCTCACAGCCGGCATAATCCTTAAGCCATTGGCACGAATTGACAACGGATGAATGTTCGATCAGCGAGCTGATAATGTGGGGATGCTTCCGGCCTCTGGCCAGCACGGTCCCCTTAAGAGCCAGATTATTGGCCTCTGAGCCGCCGGAAGTAAAGATGAGTTCATTGGGCTGAACATTAAGCAGCAGAGCCGTCTGCTGACGGCTCTGCTCCATCATTGCTGAAACGGCAGCACCCTGCGGATAAAGAGATTCCGAATTATAATAGTATTCCTGCAAAACTTTCTGATATGTTTCCAGAACGGATGGATTGACCGCCGTTGTTGAGGCCTGGTCAAAATATACTGGCTTCATCAGGCAGCCGCCTCTTTATGGGCTTTTAAAAGCTTGCTGACGGAAGTCGGATGCACTTTTTCAATCGCCTTTAAGGCAATTGACAGCGCCTGGGTATATTCCCCGTTGCGATATGCCAGCTCGGCCCGGGTCAACTCCGAATCAATTTCACTATAAGATGAACGATAGCGGTTGCCCACCACAATGGCATTTTCCACCATGATTGCTGTTCCCAAAATCCGGCTGACGCTTTCATACAGTTTGTAAATGAAATCTATGGCCATGGAAAGCAGCGGATTCAGAATGCTGACATTCAGCGGCGTTTCATCCAGGGTTTCCTGCAGACGGTTGATGAAATCATTTGCCTTGGCCAGATCCGCATCGTATTGCTGCGAAATTGCCGGCAGGCGGTTGAGTCTTATTTTAGCCTCCACTTCCGCCACGACCACATCAAGTTTAGTCAGCTGGTTGCGGGCGCGCTCTTCATCATAATTGGCGCCCTCGATAGCGCTGGCCATATTGCTGATTTCACTGTAGCAGGCCAGAATATCATGATCAATAGTTTCCAAGCTCAGCAGTATCGTTGAAGACGGCACCCCGCTGCCCTGCAGCGTCTGGGTCAGGCTGTTATAAGCCGCCGTGAGTTCTTTTAGCCGGCTATCGGCGCCGCTCAGTTTGTCATGCCAGCCTTCAAATCCATAATGTTCGCTCTGCTTGTCATAGGCATTGGTAACCGTTGCCATTTTGGCAGTAAGCTTGGCCAGGTCATCATCGGTCGCCTGCCGCAGGACGGTCAGTTTGTCATAAGCGGAAGCCTCCTGCTCAATCTGCTGGTTAAGCTGGGTCAGCTTGGCTTCGCAGTCAAGAAGCTTTTCATTGACATCTTCAATTTCTACATTCTTAATCTTCTGCAGACACTGCTGCTGGGACGCATTGACCGTTTCCAGAATAGCCGCGGCATTAAGATGATTCAGGTAGGCGCCTTTCTGCTCAACCTGCTGGTAATTGGACCGGACATCTTCGCCTAATACCGGCAGATCACCCTTGGCAACGGTGATCAGCTCCGGAATCTTTTCAACTATTTCATTGAGCTGCTCAATGGATTGTTTGATTTCGCCCATCAGAGCCGAAGCTTTTTCAAATTCCGAGGCATACATCAGCTCTTCAAAATTGGAGAACTCTTTCTCAATGCCTGTTATCTTCTTCTCCAGGGCTTCCCAGCAGAAGACATAATTGGCTGCTTCGTTATTAATTCTGATCTTCAGGCCGCGGAACGCTTCCTTCAGATCATTGACCTTTTCACGCTCCGCTGTTTCTTTCTTCAGAATATCATCCAATTTGGCGCTAAGGGAATTTACCAGCGTTTCGGTCTCATTCTGCAATGCGGTAATATCGGCAATATTTTTCTTCTCCATGCCCATTTTATGCATCATGACCAGTTCTTCCCCATCCGAGATCATGTTCTGCATCTTCTTCAGATTCTCCTGAACAGTATCAAAATCGCCCTGGCACTGGTTGACGCTGTCTCCGATATCCTTCTTTGTCCGCGCCAAAGCCACGGCCTTGGACAACTTATAAGGAAGCGGTACGCTCTTCAGGCCGTTGAGCCGCTTTGAAACATCATCCAGGCTGTCATGGGCCTTTTTATTATTCCGCTTGCGAATCAGCAGAATAATAATCAGGGCCAAAACCAGCAATGCCGCTGCCGCCACCATCCAGTACTTATCAAGGTACTGCTGCCAGGCTGAAGTCATCGCCGTTGCAACTGCGCTGTCTGTGCTTCTGAGAATGTTAGTTAAATTAATCATTTACTGTTACCTCCATCAAGCTTTTTCAGCAATTCATCAAGTTCGATCAACTGCGCCGGTTTCAAATTTTTAATATTCTTTCGCATTTCGGCAATCTTGACTCTGACATTTTCAATTTCCTGTTTTGAATAGACCACAACCGGAACGATGGTAATAGCGCCGTCTTTTTCATCAATGTCCAGTTTATCGCCCTCTGAAAGCCCAAGCTTGGAAATAATCTGCTTGGGTATGGTTATCTGTGACTTGGCGCGGAGTTCTGTTACCATTTTTTCCTACTTTTCTATTTTCTTACTTTCTAACTTTACTATAGTCTTTCCCTGACAGGCTGTCAACATCAATCGATTATCACTGCTAAGTTTCGGTTCAGGTTCGCTGAACCAAAAAAGGCCGCGCAGCAGCTTTTATTGGCAGTTTTATTTGACAGTGCCAAGAGCAAAATGATAGACTGTTAAAGCCTATTTAGAGCAGCAGGCCAAGAATTAGCTGCCAGCGTCGGTTGTTTACTGCGATAGAGTAACTTGCTGCTTCAAGTGAAAACGCCTTGAACCGACACCCAGCTGACCGCCGGCTTCCTGTTTATGTCAGACAAGGAGGACTATTAAATGGCAAGAATGACTGGATCAGTCTGGAAGCAATCCAGACGGTTGGGCTTCTCCGTTCTCGAAACCGGTGAAGAACTCAACAAGCGTGCTTATATTCCGGGACAGCATGGCCCCACCAAGCGCGTCAAGTATACAAACTATGGCTTACAGTTAAAAGAAAAACAGAAGATTCGCTATCTGTATGGTGTCAACGAGCGCCAGTTCGCCAACACCTTCTTCAAGGCTGTCAAGAGTAAGGGCGTTACCGGCACGGACTTCCTGGTTATGCTGGAATCCCGTCTCGACAACATCGTCTACCGGATGGGCTTAGCCCGGACCCGGCGCGGAGCCAGACAGCTTGTCAATCACGGCCACATTCTGGTCAACGGCAAGAAAGTCGATATCCCTTCATATGAAGTCAAACCGGGCGCGGTTATTGAAGTAAAAGATAACATGAAAAACAACCCGGCTATCAAGGATGCTTTGGAAGCTTCCCTGAATACACTGGCCTTTGTCTCCTTTGATAAGGACAAGATGAAAGGCACTTATCTGCGGGTTCCGGAACGGCGTGAGCTTAATCAGGAACTCAATGAGCTTCTCGTTGTTGAATACTACAACAGAAAGATGTAATCTGCTTATCTCAATCTGTACTGAAAAGCCCTGCGGGGCTTTTTTATTTAGCCGCTAAAAAAAAGAGATCCGCAGATCTCAGTTTTTATGAACCAGTTCCTTGACTTTAGAGACAAGCCCGCCAAATGAAGGCTGCAGATCAAGGTACTGCTGGGGAAGATTGAATTTGCCCGTTATATACAGATATGCCGCCATACAGCTAAGGGCCAGCACCCCGGTTATAGCAGTTGTTACCAGACGGCTTCCCGAAGTAATATCATAGTTTCCCCAGTTCAGCACAGCCACCAGCAGCAGCATCGGCAGACATCCGACAAATGCTTCGGTTACTTTTTCGAATATAGGCCGCAGTCTGAGACCGGTCCGCTTGATGATCAGATAAGTGGCAATGACGATAAAAATCAGGTACTTGGCACTGTAAACCACAAAATAGCCGTTTACGCCCAGACTGGCCAGGGCCGGTTCAAATGACACAATGACCAGCAGCAGTTCGGCGCAGTCTATGAAAATGTACTGCTTATGCATTCTTAATGAAAGCATGATGGACTGCAGAACGGAGACAATGATAAACAGCAGCATCAGAACAAGACACTTTGAAAGAATGCTGGCCCCGTCAGCCAGATAATAGTTGCCATACATGATATAGAATATTTCTTTGGCAAACAGCGCCATGAAAATAATAATGGGAATGGCCAGATAGTTTACGGTCACCAGCGCTTTGCTGATAAGCTGGCGGGCGCCCTTTTCATCGCCAAGGGTCAGAGCCGTTGTAATATGCGGAATCAGAGCCAGTGAAAAGCCGGAAGCAAATATCTGCGGAATCATGGTCAGCTTGGCAGCCTGATAATCGATTAGACCCTGCAGTACGGTAATTTCAACACCCGGGGTGCCGTAGGCCTGCATTCCGGTTGAAAACATCAGCAGAACAAAAATAGAGCCGCTGTTAGTAATAATGGCCGCTGTCAGATAAGGAACCGCAAAGCTCATGAATTCCTTGAAGATCTCCCGGCTGGAACGGCTGACGGCCCCCGCCTGCGGCGGTGTTACCATCTCGTTTAAATTGCGGCGGTCATAGATGACAAAATAAACAATGGTCCCGACAGCCGCCAGCGAGGTGGACACAGTGGCCATATAAACACTCCAGATCTGCTCCAGATGGAGGATATAGACGCAGAATGCGCCGGCTCCCAGCAAAAAGCTGATGCGGATAAGCTGCTCCAGAACCTGGGTCTTGGCATAAACCCGCAGATCTCTTAAACCCTGGTAGAAACCGCGGTAGAAACTCAGAATAGGAACAAACAGCAGGGCAAACGCTACAATAACCAGCACCGTCTGGGTTGTTGAAACATAGTAGGCGTACTGGTCAGCCGCAATGGTATCAGGAATAATCAGCTCGGCGGCACTCTTAGAGAAAAGAATCAGGGCGCTGCAGCAGATCACCCCGAAGATGCCCATTGTCAGCCGGGCAATCTTTCTGACCATGGCCAAAGTGGCATGGTCATCCTTGGCCATGTATTTGGCAACAAGAGTGGCTAAGGCATAAGGAAAGCCGCCCAGACAGATCTGCAGGCAGTAATCATAAATGGTAAAGGCATAGGAATAAAAGACGGTTTTGTCGCCCGCCATGGCCTGGAAAGGAATAATATAAACCAGTCCCAGCAGTTTGGTAATGAAAATTCCGGCGGTTCCTGTCAGGGCGCCGGCAATCATTGTCTGCTTTTTCTGCTGCTTGGTCATTGTGTCACTTCCGTTTGCTGAAGCCCGAAGAACAAGCGGGTTGTCTTCTGGCCGGCCCTGTCCTTAAAACTGACCTTGACGCCGATATTAACCGGCAGGCTGTCCACTGTTCCTGACAGGTCAAGGCCCTCAACATAATTTTTAGCTTTATCGACCTGGTAAGGTATCATGTTGACATCATCGTCATCCATAATCCCTACCGACGGCATCATAACATCATAGTCAATCGTGGCATCCGTCTTCAGAACCACGGCCAGCACTTCGATGCTGTACATGGCCACCTTCGGTTCATCAATAATGACGTCATAGCGGTACGTTCCGTCAGACAGCTGGTTAATGACCAGGCTGATATTAAAATAGTCGCAGCTGGTCAGCTTATTCTGCGCCGTGATTATCTCCTGATAGTAAGTCAGGTAAGCGTCATATTTCTCCTGGTCAAGCTGCCGCTGCTGGCTCTGTTGGCAGCCCGTCAGCAATAAAGTCAGCGCCAGAATCGGATAAAGCAGTTTCTTCATTTTCAGGCCGCCTTTCAATGTTCTGATTATATCATTTTACAGACTGACATAAAAGAAGCGTTAGGAATACAGTTTGCGTTTTTCATCAAACAGCTGCCGGGCCGTGGCGACGGGAATGAAAATCGGCGGCAGCAGGGCATCGGTGGAAAGACTGGTTATGGCACTGCGCAGATACGGAAACAGCAGATCAACGGCTTCATAGCTGAGATACTGATTTATTTCCTCTTCATCAGTGCCGCTTTCAAAAGTGAAAATGCCGCGGATTACCGCTTCCACATCCGCCGGAAAGGGATTTTCGGCGGTGCTGCGGATCGTGCAGCCCAGATCAAGATAATAAGCTCCGTCATTCACCCGGCCTATTTTCCGCCGTATCTGGGGATGAAGGCCGTATTTGCCGCCTTCCAGCCCGTTGTTTACAATGCTCATCTTTTTAATGAGCAGACGCATGCTTTTACTCTCCATTTTTCATTCCTCGGAAAACATCATTTCCAGTTTTTCCTGGATGGCGGCCGCCATCATCTGATGGCCGGCAGCATCCATATGCAGATTATCAAAAGGACTGGCACTGACAAAATCATTGGCATTCAGATAATAGCAGTTATTATCCGCTGCCAACTGCTGGTACAGCTTTGGCAGCATGATGCTTTTACGATAGCTTGACATGTCAATTTCCTCATAATCAGAGGCGTCCTTAATGCCTTCTCCGATGGCGACCGGCGCCACTACCAGTATTTTAGGAAGCTGGTGACGGCAATGCCGGTAACAGGCCGGATCATGGGAAATGCGGATCAGTCCGGCCATGCTTTTCTGGATATCATAGGCAGACTGGTTCATGCCGATCTTGGTATCATTGACCCCCAGCATCAGGATGACCGCATCCAGAGGCTGATGGCTGTCCAATAAGGTATGCAGCATGTGAAGACCGTTGCGGTCACTGGCCGCCTGGGGATCATCACAGCCGGCACACCGGCCGTTAAGCCCCTCTTCGATGACGGTTATCCCCTCCATCTGGCTGGCTAAAAGAGCCGGCCAGCGGGTCTGGTCATCAAAACGCAGGCCGGTCTGCGGATCAAAGCCCCAGGTCAGGGAATCACCGTAGCATAATATCCGCTTCATCTGCCATCATCCTTTCTGCAGTTTCAGTCATCATTTCTGTCCTTACCGTTTTCCTTAAGCCGGGCAAAGCCAATGCTCTTATCGCCATAGCGCTGTCTTATGGCATCGATTGTTTCATCCAGTTCATTGTCCCTGATCTGGGTATGGGGGTCAGAAAACAGGTCCTGCTGGTAATCATTATCTTCAGTCAGCCCGCTTACAGCCACTGAAAGCAGCCTGACCGGCTGACCCGGGTGCCATATTTTGCCAACCAGCTGCCAGGCGGTATCATAGATCACCTTGGTGCTGCAGGTCGGCTGGCTTATCTTCTGCTGCTTCTGCCGGACCTGAAGCATATTGTCCTTAACCGCCACCGCAATAACGCCGGCATACATGCCGCTCTGTCTCAGCCGCTTGCTGACATTGTCAGTAAGCCTTAGCAGACCGGTCCGCACTTCCTCGCTGTCAGTCAGATCGTGATCAAAGGTCTGGTTGTTGCTGATGCTTTTGGCAGCACTATAACTCCCCTGCAGCGCCACCGGTGAGTCATCAAGCCCGTTGCAGGCATCCCAGATACTGCCGCCGCCTTTGCCCAATAGGTCAATCAGCTGCTTACGGGTCGCCATAGCCGCATTCCCGATAGTCAGATAGCCATGCTGCCGCAGGACCGCCGCCGAGCTTTTACCGACAAACATCATTTCTTCAATCGGCAGCGGCCACAGGATCTGCTTATAATTATCACGGCTGATGACGGTTGTGGCATCCGGTTTCTTATAATCCGAACCCATCTTGGCAAACGTTTTATTATAGGAAACGCCCACCGAAATCGTTACGCCGATTTGGCGGCTGATCTGCTGGCGCAGGGCATCGGCTATCTGGACGCCGCTGCCAAAAAGGTTCTGGGAAGCTGTGACGTCAAGCCACGATTCATCGACGGAAAACGGTTCAACCATATCGGTATACTGGCCGTAAATTTCATTGATCCGCCGGCTGACGCTTTCATACTTTTCATAATGCGGGCCGATAATCAGAAGTCCGGGGCATTTGCGGCGGGCCTGCCATATGGTTTCCGCTGTCTGAATATGATATTTTTTAGCCAATTCGTTTTTAGCCAGAATAATACCATGCCGCTGGCTGGGATCTCCGGCAACGGCCATGGGAACTTTTCGGTATTCGGGGTGGTCAATCGACTCGACTGACGCAAAGAAACTGTTGCAGTCACAATGCAGAATAACGCGATCCATCGTCAAACACCTCATTACACCCTTTTATTCTACTACAATTACCCGGCCGGCTGGCCCCTACTGCAAAAAAGGATGTATTTAGCTCACCGCGCCCATACATCCTTATTATCCCGTAATTTTCTTTATTCTTTGCCCAGCAGTTTGAACATATTCTTCTTATAGATTTCAACTCCCGGCTGGTTAAAGGGATTGACACCCAGCAGCAGCACGGACATGGCGCAGGCCTTGAAGAAGAAATAGACCATATAGCCATAGCTGTATGCCGACATATCATCAATATCAATGAGGATGTTGGGAACATTGCCATCATCCACATGCGCGGCTACCGTACCCTGGCAGGCCATTTTATTGACCCAGTCGACACTCTGGCCGGCCAGATAATTCATATTGTCAAGATTCTGCTGATCGGCCGGGAAAGTATAGTCGAGCAAAGGCTTTTTAACCCGCAGAACTGTCTCGAAGAGGCACTTGGTCCCCTGCTGGATAAACTGACCCATGGAATGCAGGTCGGTTGTGAAAGTCACCGAGCAGGGCAGCAGGCCCAGGCCGTCTTTGCCTTCGGATTCACCGAACAGCTGTTTCCACCATTCCGCAATCATTGTCATGGATGGCTCATAACTGACCAGCATCTCGGCTTTTTTACCCTGCTTTTCCAGCAGCCGGCGGGCTACCGCATAGCGGTAGGCGGCATTTTGGGCCAGATCAGCCGTCTGCAGATCCTGCCGGGCGGCGGCACAGCCCTTCATCAGCATATCAATATCGACTCCGGCCGCGGCAATCGGCAGCAGTCCGACAGCCGTGATAACAGAAAAACGGCCGCCGATATCATCGGGAATGACAAAAGTCCGGTAGCCTTTGGCATCAGCCAGATTCTTTAAAGTTCCCCTGGCTGAATCCGTAGTGGCAATGATGCGGTCTTTGGCGCCCTGGGGTCCGTATGTCTTAATGACATGCTGCTCCAGCAGCCGGAAAGCAATTGAGGTTTCCGTTGTTGTACCGCTTTTGGAAATGACATTGACATAAATGCTTTTGCCTTGAATATAGTTCATAATCTGGGCCAGCGTTGTTGATGACAGCGTGTTGCCGGTATAGATAATCTCCGGCTTGTCATCGCTGTACAGCCCCTTCAGCATCTCAATGGCGCTGCGGGCTCCCAGATAAGAGCCGCCGATGCCGCAGACCAGCAGGATATCGGCTTCCGCTCTTATTTCGGCGGCGGCCGCTTTTATTCTTTTAAATTCATCCTTATCATAATCAACCGGCCAGTCCAGCCAGCCCAGATAATCACTGCCGGCACAGCTGCGGCTGTTGAGGGCCTTGTCAACTTCATTAACTTTTTCCTGATAGGAATAGACATCTTCTAAATTTACCGCATTTGATAGATCCAGCTGCATTTTCTTACTCCTCCTTTTGAGCCTGCTTTAGCCATTGGGGCAAAGCTTTTTCCAATGAAGAAAAACCAATCTTGTCCGGCAGACGGTGACCCGGCGGCCGGGATGACTGGTAACGGTGAGAGCGCAGGGCCTTCAGCGAAAGCTTAAGCTGGCCGGTCAGCGGGTCAATGTCGATTATCTTGACGATTATTTTCTCCCCGCGGCTGACAAACCGGCTGACGTCTTTTACATAGCCGTGGCTGATCTCCGAAATATGAATCAAGCCGCTGGCGCCGTCATTAAGCCTGACAAAAGCCCCATACGGTTTTATTCCCGTAATCATTCCCTCGACGACCTGGCCGATGCAATAGCTCTCATTTTCCTGTTTCATCGGTATCATTATATCACTATCGCCGCCCGGCATAAAAATCTGGCTGAAACAGCAAAAAAGAAAGTTAGTTTATTTGAATATGTATAATCATTTGTTTATAATGTTTAAGCGAGGTGAAAAGGGATGTACAACAAGATGTATCCTTTCATTGCCGGAATTGCGGCGATGTTTCTAGCCCAGCTGTTAAAGCCATTCTGCTACTACCTTTTCCATCGGGAGTGGCGCTGGCGCCTGTTTTTTGCGTCAGGCGGAATGCCTTCTTCCCATGCGGCTCTGGTTTCAAGCGTTACTCTGGCGGTCGGTCTGGTCGATCATTTCTATTCGACAATATTTGCGGTTACCCTGACCATGTGTGTAATTGTCTGCTTTGACGCCGCCAATGTCCGCTATTACGCCGGCGAGAATATTGCCCTGACCCGCAAACTGGTCAGCGACATTCAGGAACTGACCACCCTTAAGCTGAATGATCCTATTTATTCCAAGAAGATGAAAGAAGTTCTGGGACATACATATATGGAAGTTGCCGCCGGCATCATTCTCGGATTGGCAACCGCCTATCTGATGTTTCTGCTGCGGATTAAATGACGGGAGTTAACAATGAGCGAACAAGAACAAGCCATTACAAATGCCGATGAAGAGATGACCGTCAAGGTTAACCAGGTTCTGGATAAAATAAAGCCTTATATCCAGGCTGACGGCGGTGACCTGCACCTGATCAGTGTCAAAGACGGCATTGTCACCATATCGCTGTCCGGCGCCTGTGCCGGCTGTGTAATGATTGATCAGACACTTAATACCGGCATCAAGGCCTGGCTGTTTGATGAAGTAGACGGAATAAAAGATGTTGTCTTAGCTGACCCGTTGCAATGACGGGTTTTTTAATGGGCGGCCAGGGCTTCAATGATAGTCAGCCGGCCGGCCTTAAAGGCCGGATACAGCGCCCCGGCAAAAGCAACAGCTGACAAAGCCGCCGCCAAAGCCAGACTGGTCCGGCTGATCATGGCAAGCGCAATTCCGGCCGTCTGCAGGGCCAGCCTGAGAACCGCCAGACCGCCGGCGGTCATAAGCACGGCCAGCGTCATTACCAGTAAGTGGCGGTACAGAAACAGTCTGATTATATCCCGGCGGCTGCCGCCCAGCGCTTTTTGAAGGCCAATGAATCCCATCTGGGACGGCAGCTGGATCAAAGCCTGGTTAATCAGTCCGATGACGGCAACAAACCCGCTGATCCAGCTTAAGGCAATCATGATAAGGCTGACCACTTCGGTCAGTTCATTGATCAGCTGGGTAAATACTTTCTGGTCAATCAGCAGGTAGTTGTTTTCGCCAAAACGGTCCGTCAGCCATCCGTCCGCATTGCCGGCCGTCTTAAAATAGTAAGTGTCGGCTGACTGGCGGGCCCAGCGGGACGGCACAATGATGACATAGCCGGCATCAAAATAAACATTAGCCGTATCCTCGGATAAAACACCGATCAGCCGGCAGGAATAGCCGTCGGCTTCAATTATTTCATTTATTTCCGGACAGTTGAGCTGCTGCCAGTAGTCGTAGCCTATTACCGCACTGGCGGCATTATACAGATAATCAGCCGGCTGGTGCAGCCGGCCCTGGCTGCAGCTGAGCCGCATCATGGCCTCAAATCCTTCCGGAACAGCCACAATATCATTGTCATTGCTGCGATACTGGCTGACCGCATAGCCTAAAGTCAGCCCGCATTCCTTCTGCATGGCTTCAAACCAGCCGGCATCTTCAGTCGTTTCCGTCAGGATCTGTACCATTGATATATCAAGGCCGCTTGCTTCAATCTGGCTGCTGATCTGGTTTTTCAGCAGCGTGGTCAGTGCATCGACGGTCAGAGTTAAAAATAAAGCGACGGCCAGGGTTGTAATGCTCACCAGCTGTTTGCGCCACTGGTTTTTCAGGCTGTACCAGGCCATCATCACTGACCAGCCGCCCTGACTGAAGACTGATGCGCCGCTGACTGGCGGCCGCCACTTTTTCATCATGCGTAACAACAAGAACAGTTACCCCCTTTTCCGCCTGGTCGGCCAGCAGACGGATGATAAGCCGGGTGTTTTCTTCATCCAGCGCCCCGGTCGGCTCATCAGCCAGCAGCAGGTCAGGCTGACCGGCCAAAGCCCTGACAACGGCCAGCCGCTGCCTTTCACCCCCGGATAATTCACTGATCATGTTATGGCGGTACCTGCGCAGCGAAACTGTTTCCAAAAGGCCGTCCAGATAGTCTTCGTCAGGCCAGCGGCGGCGGCACAGCTGGCTGAAGACAAGATTGTCATACACATCCAGACTGTCCAGCAGCCGGTATTCCTGAAAAACCATTCCAATATGGCGGCGGCGCCAGCCGGCCAGCTGTTCTTCCGTATAAAGGCTGACCAATTCATTCTGGTAGTAATAGCTGCCGCTATCCGCCCGGTCAAAGCCGGCCAGGATATTAAACAGAGTCGTCTTGCCGCTGCCGGAGGGGCCGGTGATGGCGACAAAACTGCCCTGCTCAATCTGCAGACTGACGCTGTCCAGAGCCACTGTCTGCTGATCAAGTCCGCTGAATTGACGGCTTATCTGCTGCAGACTTATCAGTTCAGCTGCCATAGCTGCTCAAGCTGGGCCGTCCAGATAATAACCTGTCGGCTTTCCAGACCGATTCCCTCGATGACGGCGGTCTTTTCGTCAGCCGCAATCAGGGCCACATCATGACGGTACTTATCCGGATGACTCAGATCGCTAATCCACTGCTCGTCGGCAACAAAGCTGCCTTGGTCATCACTGAAAACAGCCGACCGGTCCACGGTCAGAACAGCGGTCATTTTCTCAAGCTGGACCGTCAGGGTGCCGCTTTGACCGATTAACAGGCCGTCGGCCTGTTCGGCACTGAAAACAACACCGGCCCGCTGTTTTTCCGAATCACTGACCAGAGGGCTTACTTCCAGCAGTCTGGCCGCATACTGGCGGCTTTGGCTGGTAAACAGCCCGACCGTATATGGCGGACATTTATTCAGGATATCCAGAGGCAGATAAGCCGTCAGAAACCGCTGACTGCCTCCTAAGGTGATAGCCGATGGCTGTATTTCCATGACCATCCCGTCCTGGCGGCTGAGCAGTTTCTTCTTGCTTCCGTAGGCATCATAGTATTCAGCCAGTACCGTCCCGCGGCTGACAGTCTGGCCTTTCTGCACCGGACAGCTGAAAAGAGTTCCCGGAATGTAATAGGCGGTCTGTCTGACTGTAACCGCGGCCGGAGTCTGATAGAAGGGCTGGAAATCGCTGATGGCAATGACGGCCGTCTGATAATCACTCTCAATTATCCTTCGGCCCATAGCGGCCAGTCCCCAGGTCACAGTCACCAGCAGGACAGCGCCAGCGGCGGCGGCAATCAGGATTTTCATTTTACGGGATTTTTTCATCAGTATATAATTGCGGCTATTCTGTAAAAATCCTAAAAAAACGCCACATCATGGCGTTTGGAATGGCTTAGCCAGCAGGTCAGTATGGCCGCTGATTGAAATTACCGGCAATCCGGGTCGATTTGATGACATTGACAAAGGCGGTCGGATCGATCTCCATGATTATCTTGGTCAGCCTGTTGACCTCATAATCGCCGCAGACGGTATAAAGCATCATTTTCTGCTGGTGGGAGAAGCCGCCAATGCCGCTCAGTTCGGTGACCGAATGATGCAACTGTTTGACCACCTCGGCCGTGATTTCCTCGGGCTTGCTGGTGACGATAAAAAAACTCGAGCGCTTGTAGCGGGTATCGAAATAATTGACGACCTGGGTCCCGACAAACTGATAGATGATTGAATAAAGAGCGGCGGTCCAGCCAAAAAGAAGACCGGTGATTCCGAGCATGATTACATTGAAAACAAGCACATAATTCCACATGGCCTTGCGGTATTTCTTGGCAAAGAAAATTGATATAAAGTCCGTTCCGCCGCCGCAGGCATCAGCTTCCAGAACAGCCGAGGCCGCAATGCCTGACAGAATGCCGCCGAACACACTGATCAGCAGCATGTCATCCGTAATGGAAAAGGTCGGCAGAATCGCCACGAAAACGCTGGTCATGACAACATCGATAATGGACAGGACTGTAAAGCGCTTGCTGACACTGCGAAAAGCCAGAATAACGCCCGGGATATTAAACAGTATGTAGAGAATGCTGTAATTCAGAACGATGCCCCACTCCCGCTGGGCAATGCGGACAAGCAGGATCGACAGTCCGGAAAAACCGGCCGGGGTAAGGCCGCCTGAGGCGATAAAGCTGTTCAGGTTAATGGCCGAAAGAAAGGCCGCTAACAGTGAAAGCAGGACATCTCTTACCAGACTAGTTGTTTTTTTCTTGTTCATAACTTTCCTCAGCACTGTCAAGTCTGACAGCCGCGATCCGATTGAACCGCTGAATCATTTTACCATTTGTAACATCAAGCTGCTGAATATCATTGCCGGTTTTTTCAATATCGCTGACCACAGTGCCCCAGCGCTGGGTAAACAGTTCAAACTGGCGGCTCAGCTTATTAAGTTCAATCTGCAGCTGGGCATCCTGCTGACTGCGCTGCTGATTCAGGTTGATCGTCTTAAAAGCCGTCAGATAGGCCATCAAAGTAGTCGGTGATACGATAAAGACATGATACTGATATGAAAGGCTGATGATTTTATCATAATGTCCGTAAATCTGGGCAAAGATGGCCTCCGCCGGGATAAACATATACGCAAAGCTGGCCGTCTGGCCGGCAATGATATATTTGGCCGCAATATCCTTTATCTGGGTGCTGACATCATTTATAAAGGCTTTTTCGGCACTCTGCTGATCGGCTTTGCTGATGGAATCATCCATCATCCGCTGATAGTTTTCCAAAGGAAACTTGGAGTCAATGACAACCATGTCAAAACTGCCCTGGCCCAGGACAACGGCATCAGCAATTGTCCCGTTGCTCAGCCGGTACTGCGGCTGCCAGAAATGCTGGTCATCGCCATAGGCCATCTGCAGCAGGGTGTAAAGCTCTATTTCGCCATAGGCGCCGCGGCTTTTCTTATCGGCAAACAGCCGATGCAGGCCGTTAAGCTGACTGAAAACACTGTCCAGCTGCGATTGCACAGCAGTAATTTTGGTCAGCTGGACTAAGGTCTGCTGAAAGGTCTCGCTGATCCTTTGCTGGTTTTCACTCAGATTGGTTCCCATCTGCTGCTTCATGACATCCAGCTGGTGGTAAGTATTATCGGTAAGGTTATCGATATCATTGCGCAGAAGCGCCGCCAGCTGCATTGAAAAATTATTCAGGGCGTTGCTGCTGGTCTGCTGCAGTCGGTCTAACTGTTCGTTATTGGCAGCAATAATCCGGTTTTTGGTAACCGTCATTATTAAAACAACAATGATAATGACAATTATCATCACCAATACAACTATCAGCAGATACCACAGCTCCTGAGTCATTTTTGTTCTCCGATAATCTCTTGATAAGTCTGCACCGGCATTACCGAACTTACGGTCTGCTCAAAGCGGGAACACCGCTTTAGCTGCATCTGCACGGTCCGGTAAGAAACATTAACCGGCAGACAGCCGCCGCTTTTAAAGTTAATGAGACAACCGGCTTCGGCCGGCTGTACATCTTTGACCTGGCCGAAATTGATCCATATCTTTTCCGCCTGCCGGCTTCCCTGCAGGGGAAAGAAAATGCAGGACAGAGGCAGAAATATCAGAATAGGCACTTTCTGCCGGATCATTAGAATCGAACAGATCGCCGTTTTTCTGCCGGCCAGTGTTGAGCCGTGATAACGGCAGCACCGGTCAATGAAGACCGTATCGCTGATTGAAATCCGCTGCTGGCGCTGGCAGCCATAATGAAGAACAGTGCAGCAAGCCGCCGTCTGCAGGTATTCTATGTCGTATAAAATTGACATAATATCTTCTCATCCAAACTTTCTGCAAACAATACTTGTCGTTTATAGCGGGCAAAATTTCTTCATGCCCGGATTTATTATATATCAGCCGTCTTAAAACCGTTCCCCTTGTTTTCCAATCGCGCAAAAAAAGCGATTTTACTCGCTCTTATTGATGCTTTGAACAGTCACAGCCATCCTGACATTCACAATCCTGCTGCTGGCAGCCGCAGCAGTCCGTCTGCTCATAGGCCAAAGTGTCAATAACCAGACATTCAATTTCAACCAGACCGCCCTTGGGCAGCGCCGCTACCTGGACACAGCTGCGGGCCGGATACGGCTTGTCAAAATATTCGCCGTAAATTGTGTTGAAATCAGAAAAGTCATTCAGGTCTTTCATAAAAACAGTTGTTTTTACAACATGCTCAAAGTTCAGCCCCATGGCCTGAAGGATGGCCAGTACGTTCTGCAGGGCCTGATGCGTCTGGGATTTAATATCCCCGCCAGCAAACTCATTGGTCAGCGGATCAATGCCCAGCTGGCCGGAAATATAGACAAAATCGGAAAGCTTGACAGCCTGGCTGTACGGTCCGATGGGCGCCGGGGCCTGGGCTGTTAAAATCTCTTTTTGAAACATTTTATTCGATTCTCCTTTTCTCTTTGGCAGTTAACTTTGCTTCAGCAAGCTTCTGGGGCTCATCGATAGCCCGGTTCTGATAATAAATCTCTTCCTGGCGGATGTGGCGGGCAATCATATTGAGGTTGATCATCCGCAGTGATACGCCGATAACCATCAGCAGTATTGCCACAATACAGGCCAGCGAAAGCCAGTCACTGATGTTTTCAATCATAAGCCTGCCTCCTGTCGCTATTCATTATACTATTGCTGACGGTTCTTTGGCAAAAGCATAAAGGCTGTAGCCCCGCCAGACCAGCTTTACCAGATAGATTACAAACAGAACAGCACTGCCGGCCAGCAGCAGACAGCTGCCCCAGTGGATATATTTGACCGCCACCGCTGAGTTAACGGCGCCAATGGCCTGATAGGCCATAACCAGGCAGAACAGCATAACCGCCAGCATGGCCAGAAACAAAACCGAAAGACCCTGCCGCCCTTGCTGCCAGAACCGGTCACGGCTGACCGGATGATAATAAACAGCTGACAGTATTACGATAATAAACAGCCTGACATAGAGCAGATGGACCAGCATAGTGCCGTAATCATTATACGTGGCATAGGTCAGCCAGCCGGCAATAAGGCGGCCCAGAAAGCAGTCTGAGAAAATGTCTACCGAAGAAATCAGCGCCGTCAGGGCACTGACACTGCCGGCTTTGGCTATCTGATAGCCCAGAACAGCCTGAAAAAACAGCTCTGCCAGCAGAGCCCCGGTTAAAACCATTTCGACGAAAAAGAGCCGGCGGTGCTGGTCCGCCCACAAAAACTCAAAAATCTTCATTAAAGTAGTTCCTTTCCAGAAAATCAGCGCCCTTTATCGTTTCATCGCCGGCCAGATCCGGATAGCCAAGCTGGCGCAGCACCTCATAAGCCACAATGGCCACGCAGTTGGAAAGATTAAGCGAGCGGGCCTGGGCAACCATCGGCAGCCTGATGCAGCTGTCCAGATTAGCCTTAAGTATTGATTTGGGGATGCCGGTCGATTCTTTGCCGAAGACCAGGTAGATATCACCTTCCACTTTGGTGAAATCAAACTGATCCGGACTTGAATGACCGTAGCGGGTCACATAGAACAGCCGGCCGGGTTTTACCGAAGCCGCAAAAGCAGCCCAGTCAACATGCTCGACAATGGCGGTCTGCTCAATATAGTCCATGCCGGCCCGCCGCAGATGATTCTGATCCAACAGAAAGCCATACGGCTTGATCAGTTCCAACTGGCAGTTAAAAGCCATGCAGCTGCGGATGATGTTGCCCGTATTCTGCGGTATTTCCGGCTGATACAAGACAATATGGATCATATCTTTTCGCTTTCAGCCTCACCGGGATGCTCCTGGAGCCACTGCAGCAGCTGGCGGGTCGCCAGACCGCGGTGGGATATCGCATTTTTCTGGTCGGCGGTCAGCTCCGCGCTGGTCTTGCCGTAGCCGGGCAGATAGAAGATGGGATCATAGCCGAAACCGTTCTGGCCGGCCGGCTGATAGGCAATCTGGCCGTCAAAGCGGCCGGTAAAGACATGGGGCTGACCCAGATGGTCAATCATGGCAATGGCACAGGTAAACCAGGCGCTGCGGTCTTCTGACTCCGCCAGCATCCTGATAATGGCCGCGTTCTTTTCCGGATAGGAAGCCTCCGGCATAAAACGGGCTGAATAGATGCCCGGGGCTCCGTTTAAGGCCTTTATCGACAGCCCGGAATCATCGCCTATGGTCATGCAGCCGCATTGCTGATAAACGGCTCTGACCTTGATAAGCGCATTTTCTTCAAAGGACTGGCCATTTTCATCGATGATTATTTCATCCAGTTCCTTCATGCTGTGCACCTGATAGCCCAAAGGCTGCAGCATTTCGCGGTATTCGGCTACTTTGTTGTTATTAGTGGTCGCAATCATGATTTTCTTCATAGTTCAATCCTCCAAACGGCTGATATACACCCCTGCTTCTGCGGTATAGCTTTGCCTGATAAGCGCTGAATCAAAGCTTATCAGCTCAATTCCTTTATTACTTCTTCCACTGCATCTTTAATTATCCGGCAGTCCTGTTCGTTTTTTATGCATCATGATGAAATAATCGCAGCGTGATTTAATATCTCTTAGACGGTTCGGATCACCGCCGGAAAACTCTTTAAGCCGGCTTTTTAACGGCTCAAGGCTGCTTCGATCCTGCGCTGTCAGCTCTAATAACTCATCAATGCTAATTGCCGGTTTCATAAGTTCTCCTTCATCAATAAGCGGCCGGTCAGATCAACCAGAAAGCGCTGCGGCTTATGTTGATCGCTGTCATATATCAGAATCTGGATGGCCTTTTTATTATTATACCATCCCGCAGCCACCATGGAAAAGCGCCGGCGGTCTTCGCTGACAGCTCCCTGGCTGACCAGTTGGGTAAAATACTGGTTTTTAGCCGTCCGGTCCAGATCAAACGGCTCATAGCGCACCGGCCGGCGGGTAAACAGGCTGAAGTAATCCATCGCCAGCATGCCAATGGCAGCCGGATCATCAGTGGACTGCCGGATCAATTGGAAAACCTGGTGGATCTGGTAAGGATGGCCCAGTGCCTCCAGCTGATAGCCGTAGGCTGTCATCCGTTCAAAGATATCATCGCCGGTAGTCAGCAGATAGCCAATAAAGCGGCGGCACCAGCCATTGTTGTAAAGCCGCTGGGTGGCCAGAGCCGTCCGGTAGACATCATCAATGTCATGGCGGCTCATCCACCTGTTGGCAATGATGGCATAGGGCGGCTGGGTCTGGGCTGTAATGCCGTAGTCGTCTTTGGTCCGGTCCAAAATGGTCCCGGCCAGCAGTTTCAGAATGCCAACCTGCAATTCGGCCATATTCAGCTGCAGGGCCTGCCGGTAAGTCTGGGAAAACGATGCCCGGGTTTGATAAGGCAGACCGGCAATCAGGTCCCCGTGAACGGTCAGGCCGCGGCTGACCAAGAATGTGATACTGCTTTTAAGCCGGCGGCTGTTCTGATATCTTCCCACCGCCTCCAGCGCTTCATCATTGAAGCTTTGAATTCCGGCTTCCAGCCGCCAGCGGCCGGCCGGTTTATCATCGACCCACAGATCCACAACACGGGCCGGCAGGTTCTCCGCCACGACCTCAAACTGGAAACTGATGGATTTGGGCAGCGCCAGCAGCAGATGGCTGATCTGGACCGCCCGCTTTTCATCAGCATTGAATGTCCGGTCCAGGAATTTGACCTGTTTGGGCTGGTAAATATGCAGCTGCTGCAGAACTTTATTCAGATATGGCAGTGAGAACTGCCGGTTGGAATGATCCGTCGAGGCCAGACAGTATGTACAGCCATAGGGACAGCCCCGGCTGGTTTCAATATAGAGGTAATGGCTTTTCATATCTGCCAGATCAAAAGGCAGAAAGTAGGGATTTTCTTTCTCTTCCAGCCAGGCCAGATCCGTCTTGGGATAAGGGTCCGGGTCAACATAATCATGGCTGGCTAAGCCGGCAACAGGCTGCCGGTCGACCAGGTAAGGCCAGAAAGTTGCCTCGCCTTCTCCCCTGATGACGGCTTCCACGCTGTCATCCAGATAATCCTGCCAGCGGAATGATACTTCCGGGCCGCCCAGAATTATTCGCAGGCCGGGGCACCTTGTCTTCAGGCGGCGGATAAAATCCTTAACAATGGTCCCGTTCCAGATATAAACGGAAATCCCGACTGCATCCGGCTGATAGGCCGCCACTGCCGCAGCGCATTTATCGACATCGTCTTTGGTGACAAATTCCATAATCCGGACGGTTTCGTCAGCCGGCCGGCACACATAAAGCCAGCGCAGAGCCAGATTGCGGTGAATATAAGATGCATTAAAAGTGACTAATGCCGTTTTCATCGCTTGGACTCCCTTTTAATAATTTTAACACAAAAAGCAATATAAAACCCGGCCGTCGGGCCGGGTTGATTGCTTAGATTAGGCTGCTTCGTCTTTCTTAACAGCTTTTTTCACCGTTTTTTTGACGGCTTTCTTAACAGGAGCCTCTTCAGCCGCTTCCGCTTTGTCAGCGACTTTCTTTACCGTCTTTTTGACGGTCTTTTTAACGGCCTTTACCTCTTCGGTAGCGGCGTCTTCACTTTTGACAGCTTTTTTGACCGTTTTCTTAGCCGCCGGCTTTTCAGTCTTTTCTTCGGCTTCAGCCGGTTTCTCTTCGGCCGGGGCCGCTTCGGTCTTTTCAGCCGGATCGGTATGGCCGATAATCTGATAAGTTGACTCGGGAATCTCTAAAGCCGGGGCCGTCTTTTTGTCGGCGATGGCTTTTTTGGCATCATCGACTAAGGACTTGAAGCCTTCCGGATCATGAATGGCAATTTCAGAAAGCATCTTGCGGTTCAGATTGATTCCGGCCAGCTTCAGACCGTGCATCAGATTCGAATAATTGATGTCGTTGTTCTTGGCCGCGGCGTTGATACGGGCAATCCACAGCTTGCGCATTTCGCGTTTCAGCTGCCGTCTGTCACGGAAAGCATAACGCATTGAATGCATAACCTGCTCATTGGCTGTCCGATACAAAGCATGCTTGGAGCCAAAATAACCTTTGGCTAATTTCAGTGTCCGGTTGCGACGCTG
>CAYTET010000010.1:11834-35765 GCA_964436975.1 uncultured Erysipelotrichaceae bacterium | reverse complement strand
CTGGGCTTGTCGTTATTCTCTTGCTTTTATTGCACCGCTAACTGTCAAACTCCCGTTTGCCCCAGGAACAGATTTAATCTATTCCGATTTCGGCTATATTGCTTTAGGTTTTGTTGCTGAGAAATTTGTTGGCCCTATAGATGAATATGCAAAACGTTGTATTTTTGAAAAATTAGGAATGTTTGACACGATGTATTGTCCTGCCAAACAAAATCTTATTGAACGGTGTGCTTCCACAGAAGCAACAGTTGACAGAGGGATAATAGTTGGACAAGTTCATGATGGTAAGGCTTGGCGTTTAGACGGTGTAAGTGGTAATGCTGGCTTGTTCTCAACTACACATGATATTTCGCAATTTATATCTATGATGATAAGCCAAGGAGAGTTGGACGGAAAAAGAATTCTATCATCAAATACAATAGATCTCTTAAAGAGATGTTATACAGTTGGTTTACGGAATAGGCGCACTCTAGGATGGATCTGTAATGACCCAACTGCAGCGATGGGGGATTATTATTCACAACACTGTTTGTTTCATACAGGATTTACGGGTACATCTATATATATAGATTTTGATAAAAAATGTGGGATTGCATTATTAACTAACCGTATACACCCCAATCGTAATAATGAATCTATAAAAGAAATACGTAATAAATTTCATAATCAGGTACTATTTGATTTTGATAAAGACCAGTAAAGGGGGGAACGAAAATGCCCATTAATATGGCAAGAGTGGATGAACGGCTTATTCATGGTCAGATGGCATTGGCATGGATTAATGCGGTAAAAGTTGACAAAGTAATTGTTATTGATGATGCAAGTTATAAAGATGAAATGGCAACTATGTTACTTGAAATGTCTATGTCTGGGAGAGCCGAATGCATTGTCTGTGATGAAGCAAATGCTGTGGATATCATTAAAAACAATATAAATTATGATCTATTCCTGTGTGTTAAAAGACCAGCTATTTATTTACATTTATTACAAGCTGGAATTGAATTGCCTGAAGTAAATATAGGTGGTATATATAACGCTCCAGGCAGAAAACAAATCTATAAATCTGTTTTCTTAGATGATGCTGATAAGCAAGCAATATTAGAAATTGCAAAATATAGCAACACGAAGGTATCTTATCGCATGGTGCCACAAGAGGCTGGCAAAGATATTGTATCTGATATAAAAGCGGAAGAAATAAAATAGATATTCTTCTGCATTTATAAAATCAAAGAAGGACGGAGGGTGATAATAATTAACAATTGATTATTTGTAAAATGTGTTGAATGGTTTACTTTTTCTAGAAAAGGAAAGGAAAGAAAACAAATGAGTACAGTTCAGGCGATTTTATTAAGTTTATTTATTTCGTTTATGGCTGTTGAGACGTACTGGTGGGGTGGCGCAATATACATTGCTCGCCCTGTCTTTGGCGGCATGCTTGTTGGAATTTTAATGGGCAATTTTGAAATGGGTTTAAAAGCTGGTGGCATGATTGAAATGGTTTTCTTGGGAGGTATGTCAATTGGCGCATATGCTCCGCCAAACAGTTATATTGGCGGCATGGTTGGCACAGCTCTGGCCATAATATCTGGCGATATTGCCACTGGTGTAGCTTTAGCATATCCAATAGGTCTTTTAGTTCAATGGCTGAATTATGTTGTCACGAACATCAACTTAATCTGGGTTGAAAAACTCGAGAAGTGTGCACAAAATGGCGATGAAAAGGGTATTACCGTATGGACATACGCATGTATATTTACTCGTATGTTCATTCAATACTTTTTACCCACAGTTATCGCACTGTTAGTAAGTTCTGCATTTATTCAAGATATTTATGATAAGGTCCCGGCTTGGGTTACAAGTGGAATGAAAGTTGCCGCTGGAATTTTGCCGGCAATTGGTATGGCTTCTATTATTAACACGTTAGGCATTAAAAAAAGCTGGCCATATTTCCTATTCGGCTTTGTCATGTCAGTTTATTTAAAGATGCCTATTATGGCAATTGCCTTAGTTGGTGTTGGTGTAGCTGTTGTTATCTTTGAAATAACATCTGACAAGACGGAAAAAGAAGCATTAAAGATTGATAATGAAAAAGATAAGAACGGAGTCCTTGATAATCACGATTTACGTAAGGTTTTTTTCAGATCATTCCTTAGTATGGCGACATTTAACTATAAGAGCTATAATGCCGGTGGCTTCTTATATAGTGAAATACCGGCATTAAAGAAGATTTATAAGGATAATCCAGAGAAATATCGTGAATCCTTGACAAGAAACTGTGAATTCTTTAATTCTCATCCTTATATGAAAAATCTGATCATCGGTGTTGCGCTTGCCATGGAAGAAGAAAACGCTAATCAAATTAGTTTTGACACAAAGATGATTTCTTCGACCAAGGCCGCATTGATGGGTCCTTTGGCCGGCATCGGAGATTCAGTCTTCCAAGGCGTTTTTAGAGTCCTTTTCTCAGCAATTGGTGCAAGTATGGCCATTGAAGGCAATCCTGCCGGACCGTGGGTATATCTTATTCCTAATATCTGCTTATCGTGGGGAACCCGTTGGTATTTCTTAAAAGGTGGGTATAAATACGGACTTGAGCTGGTAAAGAAACTTCGTTCGTCCAATCTGTTTGAAAGATTTGTTCAGGGAGCAACAATTGTTGGCATGATGGTTATCGCTGCAATGACAGCAAGTTATGTTAGTCTGACATTGAAGCCTGAGTGGGTTTATGTTGCTGCTACGGCTGATACTGCTGCTAAAGCAATTAAACTCCAAGGTTTGTTTGATGCCATATTGCCTAGTTTATTACCTTTACTGTTAGTGTTTACGATGTATAAAGTAATGAAGAAGGTAAAAGGTGGTATCTATTGGTGCTTAATTGGAACATTTGTCATTTCGTTTATCGGTGTTTTAATTGGACTGTTTTAAATATTGTCTATGATGAATAATGTTTTGTTGTCCATAAAGTCAGGTTTAATTGTATCTTGCCAAGCAAGAGATGGATGGCCAATGCATGGTGCCGAAGTGATGGCAGATTTTGCAAAAGCAGCTGAAATAGGTGGTGCTGTTGCTATAAGAGCAAATGGAGCAACGGATATTCATGCTATAAAGAATAAAGTAACATTGCCAATTATTGGAATCAAAAAAGACTGGCAAGCAAACTTTGAATCATATATCACGCCTTGTTGGCAAGATGCTAAAGAGATCCTAGAAGAAGGAGTTGATATTATCGCAATTGATGCCGGCCCACGCAGTCGACCAAATAACGAAACATATTACTCAATTCTTTCAAGGATAAAAGAAAAATATCCGAATGTGCTTGTAATGGCTGAGATAGCATCATTTAACGAAGCAATGTCAATTAAAGATTCAGGTTGTGATTTAATATCAACAACACTGGCTGGCTATACAGATGAAACGAGGGATGAGGTAAGTTTGAACACTGACCTAATTAAAAAGATTAGCCAGTCGACAAATATTCCTGTGATAGCTGAAGGGCATATAATTGATGGTGAAGAAGCTGTTTCTGCATTAATAGCAGGCGCTTATGCTGTTGTTGTTGGAACATCAATTACAAGACCTGAAGTAATTACTGAACGCTTCGCCAGGGAAATTGCTAATTATAATAAAAACAAATAATTGTATATGACTATGTACGTAGGGACTGCCGCTAATATGTATCTAACGGCAGTCCCAATTATGCTAATGCGTATAGGGGGGATTACTAATGAAGAAAACAGTGGGTATTTCTGTATATCCTGATTATCAATCTAAAAATGATATAAACAAAGTAAAAGAGTATATCAAAAAAGCGTATGAACTTGGTTACTCAGAGGTTTTTACTTCTTTACATCTGCCTGAGAATAGAAATGAAAACGAAAATCTTTTTTTGGAATTAGCCGATTATGTTAATAATATGGGAATGGAGTTTTCAGTAGACATTTCAGGAGATGTAGCATTGTCGATTCTAGATAATAAAGACAGACTAAATTATATTAAAAAAGCAAAGGTTACCTGGTTTAGATTTGACTGTGGATTTAAACAAGAAGAAATAGTTGATTTCGCAAAAAAAATAGATGCAAATGGGTTAATGTTAAATGCATCGACTATTAGTAATACTGAATTAGATAGTTTTTTGAGAATAATTAAAAAAGATCTTCCAAGAATAAAAATTCGTGGTCATCATAACTTTTATCCAATGCCCGGAACTGGATTATCTCTTGATTTTATGAAACAAAAATCTATGATTTTCATTGAAAAAGACATTGAGGTAACTGCCTGTGTTGCTGCAGATAATACACCGCGGATGCCATTATATAAAGGTTTACCAACAGTTGAAATAACAAGAAATATGAAATCAGGACAAGCGGCAAGAATTCTATTTTCTACAGGAATGATTAGTTCAGTTCTTATTGGTGATACATTTGCTTCTGATGAGCAATTAAAAGAAGTTATTACCGCAAAAGCAGGAAGAACAAAAACAATTGAATTAGAAATAGTAACTGATAGTGCTGCTACAAAAGAAGAAAGAGATTTGATTTTTAAAACACGACATATTTCAAGGCCAGATATCTCGGCATATATGATTCGCTCTGAGTCAACTAGAGAGATGGCAAGTAAAGGAAAAGAAATAAACCCTAGTTTTTCTAGACCACTAGAATATGGTGATGTCGTAATTAATAATACAAACGCAAAAAGATATTCTGGCGAATTAGCAATACAATTATGTAATCAAAAATCTAGCAAAATGATAAATAGTGTTGGAAGAATAGTTGATCATGACCTTTGGAAAATCTATCTTATTCAACCAAGAGGATCGTTTAAGTTTGTTGAAAAGAGAAAAAGGGAAACAATAAAAAAAAACAAAGACATTATAATTAGAAATTTTGAAATAGCAGATAGTATTAAACTAGTTGAATTATGGAATGAAACACTGATTGAAGATAAAATTAGTATTGGTAAATTTAATAATAATATAATAAATGATGAAAACTATGATTCGAAATTGTTTTTTGTTGCTGAAAGTCGAAAAAAAATAGTAGGATTTATATATGGTGTAAAGAGACTGGTTCCGTACCATAAAAGAGGATTAGAGACTGGTCGTGGTTGGATTGTTGCTTTTGGAGTGAAAAATAGCTTCGGTAGGCAGGGTTTGGGCACAGATCTTGTGTCGAAAATGATATGGCAAATGACTAAGGAGGGAATAAAGGAAATCATTATAGGAATGTACAGTCCACACTATTTTATGCCTGGAATTGATATAGTGAATTATACTTATGCGACCAAGCTTTTAAAAAAACAAGGTTTTGTAATTGCAGAGCCTCATTATTCGATGTACAAAACGCTATTCGACTATAGCATTAAAGAAGAAGTAATTGACAAAAAAAGAAGCCTTGAGAAATTAGGCAATAGTTTTTTAAAATGTGAGGGGTTATATGATGATAAATTGCTGAATTTTATACGAACAAATTTTTCGGATGGTTGGTATAATTATGCTGAACTATTGCAAAAGCAGAATAGATTGTTTGATAATACGCTAATTTGCATTGATAGTAACAACCAGATAATTGGTTATATTCAGCGAGGAATGGGCGGCAATTCATTGAGATTAGGACCCATTGGTGTAGAGAAATCGAAGCGTGATAAGGCCATCGGAAGCATACTATTGTCGCTAATGCTGTTTGATATGTCTTGTCAGGGACTATATTTAACTTTCTTTATGACTACTGATGAAAAGGCAAAAGCATTTTATGAAAGAGCAGGATTCTTGGTACATAGAACATTCTATGAATGCAAGTATACAGCTCAATAAGTGAGGCGCAACATGAATACATTACAGAAAATGAAATTGAACTATGAACGAATGTCAAAAGGTGAACGAAAAATAGCAGATTATTTTTTGTCACAACAAAATGATATTTCCAATATAAATATAAAAATATTGGCGGATTCTATAGGCGTTTCTCAAGCTGCCATTTCTCGTTTCGTTAACAAGCAATGTGGCGAAACATTTATGGATTTAAAAATTGAATTGGCATCAATTCGTAATGAACAAAATAGTATTACAGAATCAAGACGTATATTAAAAATGGCTGATGATCCGGAACAAATCCCTAATAATTTAATAAAATCTATTGAAGAAACATGTAATGATGTAATGCAGACTAATAAGATAGAAACGTTCAATGAAGCTGTAGAAATTATCAATAAATCAAAAACAGTATTTATGTTTGGCATTGGAGCATCAGGAATAATTGTTACTGATCTTTTGCAAAAACTAATGCGTATTGGAAAAAAATGCATACATAATACTGACAGCAGTTTTAGCGTAATTAGTTCACAACTAGTTACTAAAGATGATGTCGTTATAGCAGTATCATTTAGTGGTCGGACAAAAGAAGTCCTTCTGGCTGTGAATGAAGCAAGGAAAAATGGAGCAAAGATTATATCTATAACGGGAAATGTTTCCAACCCACTAGAGAAGATTTCAAATATTAAATTTTACATCCCATCAGCTGAATACAACTCTGTAAGACTGGCACCAATTTTTTCAATATATGGTCAGTTATTTTTAGTTGATATTCTATTTTTATTGCTTGCAAAATCAAAAATAACTAATCTTGAAGATTTTGTGAGTAATTATCAAGATTTAGCGGAACAGTTAAAAGAAAAATAAAGTAAAGTTTGAAATGTGTTGATTCATCGTAAGCGTAAAGCATACTGTTTATATCGCATTGCTGTTTTTCAAAAAATCTTTAACCTGATTCAGGCTGCCCGGGGCAATCAGCTTATCGCCGTGATTGCCATTTTTGAATACATATAAGGTAGGAATAACGGCATCATCCAGCATCTCAGCCAGTTCAGGCTGCTGGTCAATATTAACCTTGCCGATGGTTACCGTATCACCTAATTCCGCAGCCAACTGGTCGAGAATTGGCGACAGCCGCTGGCAGTAGGGGCACCAGGCCGCCCACAGTTCAACCAGGACAGGCTCACTGGCTTGCAGCACTTCGGTCTGATAGTTTTCTTGGGTAATTGTTTTAATCATTTTTTTGTTTCCTTTCGCTACCCGGCTGTCTGATCACCAAACAATCGATTGTCTAAATCGGCAATGGTGATTTTCTTAAGACGGGCATAACAGCATTGATTCAAATCCATAAAGACTTCATCCATCAAACTACTCATTCCGGAAGCAATAAGACAGTCCATAGAGGAATCCCCGCTATGCCAGTTTGCTTCGGCAAAACTGATATCCAATGCTGCCGCAATGTCAGCCAGACTGACCTGACTGCCCTGACCGGTGAAGCGATAACCGCCCCGGGGACCTTTTGGTTCAGCTGTCAGCAGCTGCTTCTGACACAGTCTGGCCAATATCCGGCGAACCCGGGCGGGATGGGTGCAGATATTCTGGGCCAGTTGCCCGCTGGAGCAGACGGTGCGGTGATGGTTGAGATAGACCATGGCATGGACAGCAACGCAGTAATCACTGTTCATGTTTCACATCCGCGGCCTATTTGACAATGTCATAAGGCCAGTCGGCAATGCCGCCAAAGTCATAAACGTTTTTATAACCCAGATCGGCCAGTTTCTGGGCGGCGTCACGGGCTCTGATGCCAGTACGGCAGTAGACCAGTATAACCGCTTCTTTGTCCGGCAGTTGGGCAATAGCGTCAGTGCCAATGGTTTCATTCGGAATCAGGATGGCGTCACTGATGTGACCGGCCTCATATTCGTCCTGCCGGCGGACATCCACGATAATAACCCCGCCTTTATCAATCATTTCTTTGGCCTGGGTGGCTGTAATGACTTGAAAAGCCGTTTTGTTTTCAGAGGTTGAGCCATCGGCTGAACTGCTGCTCTGTTTCTTCAGACCCTGACTGACGAAAAACCAGATGGCAGCACTTAGCAGAAGAATAATAACGATGGTAATAAGTAAGCGGTGCTTCATTGCGTCCTCCTTGCTGTTACTGCTTCAGTAACTGATTACGCAATCACTTTATCAAAGCCGACTATGGCCGTCAATTATAATGCCCGGCCGTTATTGCCGGACGAAACCAGCCCCCAAGCGGATTCTATTCATCCAAAGGTAATATCATAGTTTCTGTCATTATGGGTCCTTATCTACCGGATAAGAGCGGACATAGTTTTAACAATTAGCTTGTGGCAGAAAAAGGATCACTGTATATATCCGCGTGTTTAATTATGCGGATATGCCGGTTATTACGGCTTGTGGTTAAATTATCAATGTAATTATGCTGCCGGCAGCAGGTGTCATGGTGGCAGAAAGTATGGTATTCTAAGACAGTAAATAAGGGAAAGGAAAGAAGCATTATGGCAAAACAATACTTTGTTGATAAGAAAGTGCTTATTACCGGGGCCTCCAGCGGCATCGGCCGGGCCACGGCACTGGCATTTGCCCAGCAGGGAGCCCGGCTGGCTTTAGTAGCCCGCAACAGCCAGCGGCTGCAGGCCGTAGCGGAAGAATGCGCTCAAAAGGGGGCCGCCGTCAGCATTTATCTGGCTGATACTTCAGAAAAAGAGCAGATTGAAACGGCTGTTAAAACGGCTGTCAGTGATA
Source organism: uncultured Erysipelotrichaceae bacterium (assembly GCA_964436975.1). Classification (GTDB taxonomy): domain Bacteria; phylum Bacillota_I; class Bacilli_A; order Erysipelotrichales; family Erysipelotrichaceae; genus CAYTET01. The sequence continues at coordinate 27,190 of CAYTET010000010.1, read as the reverse complement.
TGGGCGGATTGGATATTGTCCACTGCAATGCCGGTATCTATCTGCGCTGTCCGGCCAAGGATCTGACGATAGGCCAGATCCAGCGCATCATGGCCACTAATTATTACGGAACCCTTAATACGGGTTATGCGGTTCTGCCTTATTTTATCGAGAAAAAGGGCGGCAGTCTGGTAACAACGGTTTCCATGGATGGCAAAAAAGGCGTACCGCCTGATGCGGCCTATGTCTCTTCCAAATTTGCTTTAAACGGCTACATGCAGGTGCTGCGCCAGGAACTTAAGCCCTTAGGCATCCATGTTGGCACCATCTTCCCCAGCCGGACCGACACGCCGCAGATTGCGCATGTCAAATGCCCGGCCATCACGCCCAAGGCAGATCCGTCACTGGTGGCTAAAGCCGTCCTGCGCTGTGTGCGCAAGCACAAAAGCGAAGTGCTGGTTCCGGGCTTTTCCTGCAAATTGCTGGTCTGGGCCGATACCATTTCACCGGCCTTTGGTGACTGGATGGTCAAGGCCTTCAAACTGGATGGCCAGCAGGAGGGCGAACCGGTTGTAAAAGAAGCCGGTCTTTAGGGGGAAGCAAGCATGAAGAGATTCTCAAATGTGCATCAGCTTGGTTTTGTTGTCACCGATTTGAACAAGGCAATGGCGGAATACGGCGCGCGCTACCGTGTCAGGCAATGGTACGGGGTTGTCAATGAACCGATGGGCGAATTATTCTATAATGGCCAGCCTTTCACTGATCAGGGATATGCCATGGCCATCGGCTACTGCGGAAGAACCGAGATTGAATTGATTACGACATCTGCCCAGCAGAACATCTATACCGAATTTCTGCAGGAGCATGGCCCGGGCCTGCATCATATCAGTTTTTTTGTCGACGATATTGATAAATGGATTCCTCAATATAAGGCCATAGGCTATGAAGTTATCCAGAACGGCTCAACCAATGGCAAGACCATGAAAGCCCGCTTTGCCTACATGCGCCGTGTTGATCAGTCTAAAGGCGACATTATCGAATTCTGCGATGTTCATTCCGGCCCTATTGCGCTCAGACGAACCTGGTGGAATATCGGACTGGGTGTGCTGACCAAAGATCTGATAAAATACTAAATTCATTATAAACAACTGGATTTATGCAAAGCTGACCAGATTCTGGACCAGTTTTCTGCCGGCCTTGATAGGAATACATCACTGGATGTCTGCGGGCACAGCCTTTCTAGCGGTCAGAAAAAGAAACTCCAGAGTGCCCGGCTGCAGCTGAATGCTGACCGCGCTTCGCTGATAATTCTGGATGAAGCCGGCGCCGGTCTGGATGAACAGACAAGAGCCGAATACGAAAGAGCTGTTAATGCCCTGATTCGTCAGGCGGATAAAAATTATAATGGTTATCCAGCATGAGGAGGCGTCTGGCATTAAGTTTACCAAAGAGATCTGTCTGGATAAAGCAATGAACTGAATATGAAAAAGGATACAGCCGAGTCGCAAACTGACAGCTGTATCCTTTTATATGCATTTGTCTGCGGTTAAGCAGGGAAGCAATGCCTTCCCGGCTGCTACTTTTTAACCTTGAAGTACCGGGCGCATTCAGCCTGGGCCTGCGCCAGGGCCTCTTGGGCGCTTTCGCTGCCCAGAACGGCTTTCTGAATGCCGGAAGCCAGAATGGTTTCCAGCTGCAGTTCGCTGAAATTGCTGTAATATAAACTGTTGCCGCGGCGCTGGGCACTGGGGAAATTGCGCCGGGCGGTTGACAGCCAGGGGTATCTTTCGTTGACGTCCCGGTTGGAATAAGATGACCGGCAGGGCGAAAGACCGCCCAGCATGGTAAATACCGGTGCCACCAGGTCAGAATAAAGCCATGAAAGGAAGCAGCAGGCCGCCGCCGGCTGGGGGCAGTCTTTGGTGATGCCGATAACCCCGCCGCCTAAAAGCGGCTTATCCCCGGGAACCGGGGCAAAGCCCAGCTGGTCAATTGCGCTTGATTTGCCGGAATAAAGGATGACGGATGCATAGTTGATAAAGACGATGGTCATGGCAGCCGCTCCATCGGCAAAACCCTGCAGGGCATTTTTCCAGACATCGTAGATTGAACGGTCAGAATAATTGTATGTTTCAGCATATGACTGCAGGGCTTTTTCCGCCTGGATGGTATTTAAGGTTATCCGGCCTTTCGAATCCAGCAGGTGGCCGCCCTGTTCAAACAGCCGGGGCATAAATTCACTGGGACTGACCACAACGTTGCCGATGGCAATGGTCGAACCGTAAGGCACCGGTGAAAAATCACTTTTGCTATGTGTGAAGAAACCGGCTATCTGGTTATATTCGGCAAAACTGGTGGGGGCCGTCAGTTCAGTATGATAACGCTCATAATAGATGCGCTTAAGAATCGGATCAGTAAAAAGGTCATTGCGGTAAAACAGCAGCTGCGTGCTGGGATCAAAGGGCACACAGTACCTTGTGCCGCGGGCGGATGTATAATGGTCACCCAGTTCCGGAATTACTTTTTCAAGAAGGGCGTTCCAGTCAAAATCGATCTGATACAAAGGCGTAAACAGCCGCTCGGCCAGCTCATCCATCCAGGCCACGTCCATCCTTATCAGGTCATACTGTCCGGCAGCGGGTGACTGGATGGTATCATAGACATCTTTTAATGAGGGCAGAACCGTTATATCCAGATGCAGACCGGTCGTCTTTTCCAGATTGGGCAGCATGCTGGTTAAAGCAGCGGTGGAAGGCGAGGCAAAAGTCAGCAGCCGCAGATGAACGCCGGCTGAGCCGGTGCCGGTCACAGGGGTGCGGAAGCCGCTGTTTTTCAGATACAGGGTCTGCGGCAGATTTTCTTTCTGCTCCAGCCGGGCCACCAGGGCTTTAACAATCCGGTGGGCCAGCAGCTTGTCGTCTAATTCGTAAACCAGGGCCTCGGGATTGGTAATAGCTGCCGTGGAGGCCGGGGTGATAATGCGGGGAGCGGGTTTGCGGCTGCCATAGGCATGGGCAGCATGAATCGCCGCGGCCCGGCGCAGATCGGTACAAACAATATCCGTATAGTAGGCATCGTTTTCAAAAAAAGAGAAAGCCTGCAGTTCAATCTGATGCTCCGGACAGCTGACAACGGTAACTGCCGTGTCGTCAGGCGGGTAGACTTTCCGGAAGCCCTTTAAGAATAAGGCATTATTGGGAAAGGCTTCATCGCCGCTGAACACGCCGATAGAAGATGCTTTATTGTTTTTAAGCCAGCCGGCCATGTCAGCGCCGCTTTGCTCCGGATCGAAGTCAGCATACATCACATCATTGCTGTTTGGTCCGCCCCGCTGTAAAAAGACCAGCGGCAGATCCACGGTCTCGGTCCGGTAAAAGTCAACAGCCCCGGCAAGACAGGAACTGGTAATAACGGCACAGACCCGGGCATTGAGGGCACTGGTCAGCATGGTGCGTTCCGTATTCTCCATATAGCCGGTTGAAAACAGCTGGACGGCATAGCCGTTTTCGAGAAATTCACGCTGAAAAACCTCGTACATGGTGGCGTAGCGGGGATTATCGATGCTTGGCAGCAAGACCGCTATGGTTTTTGTGGCGCCCTGGCGCAGGCTCTGGGCCTTGCTGTTGACCTTATAGCCCAGCTTTTCCGCCGTCTGCCAGACCAGCCGCATTTTTTCAACACTGACGTTTCCCCGCCGGTTAATGACATTGGAAACGGTGCCGTGTGAAACGCCGCATTCGCGGGCAATATCGTTAATTGTTACCATGGTAGCTAATACCTGTCATTTCATAGGTTCATTCTACTATGAACAGCAGGCTGACGCAATTGGAAAACAGCGCTCTTTTGGACCGTTTATGTTAAGAAAAAGTTAAATTTTGGTAGTGCTTACAAAAAATCGTCAAAATATATTGACACGTTCCAATTTATACGGTAAGGTGAAGGCAAGGTTGATCTGCGCAATCCCAAAGCAGATGTAAAAAAAGAAAAAGAAAAGGAGATGTACTATGAAGAAGTTTTTGAGTTTAGTGCTTGCCTTGTCCATGCTGACCGCTCTGTGTGCCTGCGGCAGCGGAACAAAAACAACAGGCGGCAAACTGGTCGTTTATTCGGCTCTGAATGAGGATAACACCATTGCCATTGCTGATAAGTTTAAAGAAGATACCGGCATTGAAATAGAATATATTTCACTGGGCGGCGGCGATGCTGTGGCCCGTGTCCAGGCTGAAATGGGTAACCCCAAAGCTGATATTCTGGTTGGCGGATCGGTCGATCTGTACGGGTCATTGGCCAAAGCCGGCGCTTTTGAAGCTTATGATTCAGCCAATAATGATGATTTAGACGCACGCTTCAATGATCCGAATCATTATTGGCAGGGCTGGTATATGGGTGTTTTAAGCATTATCATTAACAAAGACCGCTTTGCTTCCGAAATCGCCACCCAGGGTGTGGCCGAACCGACCACCTGGGATGACCTGCTTAATCCGGCCTATAAGAATGTCTTTGTCTGGTCGAATCCGACAACGGCCGGCGGTGCTTATATCGCCACGGCCTGCCAGATCTTCCGCTTAGGTGAAGATGCAGCCTGGACTTATCTGAAAGAACTGGATAAGAATGTTCACCATTATTACAAGGGCGCCGGCGATGTCATCAGCCCGGTAGCCACAGGTGAGTTTATTGCCTCCATTGCCTGGGCGCATGACAGTTACAAGACCCAGAAGGAAGGCTATCCTTTACAGATAATCATTCCCAAGCAGACGGCTTATGAAATCGGCGGTTCAGCCATCGTCAAGGGCGGCCCGAATACCGAAAATGCCAAGATTTTCATCGACTGGCTGCTGACTAAAGAAGCGCAGGAACTGAGCGTTTCTACTTCATACCGCTATCCGGTCCGCAACGATGTCGCTGCTCCGGAAGGCATGCCGAAGCTGAGTGAAGTTGACCTGGTCGATTATGACCGTACCAAGGCTGCTGACATGAAGGAAGCTGTCCTGCAGAAGTTTGAAGCTGAAATTTTATCGAATCGCACTTAATGGTCTGGCCTTTATGCCTATCCGTTCTTTGGGCGGATAGGCATATTTTAATCTTTTGCTCATATAATCATCTCATAGGGAGAGGAGACTGATACTGCATGGCTGCCGGAACTTCTGTAAGAGAATCCTTTAAAGAAATGAAACGCCTCAAAAACGAACCGCTGCTTTTGCTGGCAATTATTGCGATCGTCATTTTTGTCGGGTTCTTTGTGGTCTATCCTGTTATCCGGGTCATCGTCTTTCCGGGGCTTGCGGATTATGCCAAGCTTTTTACCAACGCCCGCTGGTTCAATGCCCTGAAAAACAGCTTATTCATGACCTTTATATCGACTGTTTCATGCACGGCGGTGGCCTTTCTGTTTGCTTATGTGATTGCCCGGCTGGATGTCCCGTGCAAGGGCCTGTTTCGCTTTGTGGCGCTGCTGCCCATCGTCTCGCCGCCCTTTATTGTGGCCTTAAGCTACATTCTGCTGTTTGGCGTGCAGGGCATTATCACTAAGCAGCTTTTAGGACTGCAGGTCGATATCTACGGCTGGTTTGGCCTGTGGATCGTACAGACCGTCACCTTTTTCCCTTATGCCTATTCTGTCATCTACGGGGTCATCAAGGGTATTTCACCTAATCTGGAATATGCCGCCTACAATATGGGCGCCACCAGATGGCAGGTATTCCGGGATGTCTTCTGGCCGCTGTGCCGGCCGGGTGTTGCCGGCGGGGCTCTGGTTGCCGCTATCAGCGTGCTGACCGACTTTGGCAATCCCATGATGATCGGGGGCGATCTGGCTCTGCTGCCGACGGAAGCTTATATGCAGATTTCCGGCTGGTATGACATGAAAACCGCGTCCGTGTTAGCCGTGGCTCTGCTGGTGCCGGCCCTGGTTCTGTTTCTAATCAAAAATTTCTGGGTTGGCAAAAGATCATATGTGACCATCACCGGCAAAGAGATTTCCCTTAATCCCTATCCGGTTGCTAAATGGGTCAAGTGGCTGCTGTTTGGCCTGACGATGTTTGTCTCCGTATTTGTGCTGCTGGTGTACGGCACCCTGCTTTACGGGGCCTTTACCAAAGCCTGGGGCTATGACTGGTCATTTACCCTTAAGAATATGCAGTACGTTTTCCAGAAGGGCAGTCAGATCTGGAATTCAATCCGTTATGCCTTCCTGGCTTCCCTGGGGGCCGCCTTTCTTTCGATGGTGCTGGCTTATATTGTTCAGAAGAAGCAGGTTGGAATAAACAAGTTCCTGGATTTTCTGGCCATTCTGCCCGGTGCCATTCCCGGCATGTTCTTAGGAATCGGCTTTGTCATGGCGTTTAATACGCCGCCGTTTGAACTGACCGGAACTTCAGCCATCATGGTGCTGGCCTTAATGTTCTGGAACATACCGACCTGTTACAGCTCGGCTACCGCCGGTCTGCAGCAGATAGGCGCTTCGGTTGAGGATGCGGCCCTGAATCTGGGGGCCAACAGTTTCCGCTCCTTCAGGGATGTAATAATGCCGCTGTTGAAAGCCCCGTTTCTTTCCGGGTTTGTCCTGTCGTTTTTACGGTCGGTGACCTGTCTGAGCGTTGTGATTTTCCTTTATGCGCCCTCAACAACGGTCGGAACCATTTCCGTAATGGTTCTTGTGCAAAGCGGGCAGTGGGGTCAGGCAGCAGCGTTTACGGTTATACTGATTGCTATTGCGTTTTCCGTGCTTCGGCTGGCTCAGTGGATTCTCGGCAAACAGGGAATCAAACTGGAATTGTGACAGGAGGGTGACAAGATGGAATACTATATCGAATTTAAAAATGTCGTAAAAAAATTTGACGATTTTGTGGCACTGGATCATGTTTCACTGCAGATTCCCAAAGGGAAGTTTGTCACTCTGCTGGGTCCCTCCGGCTGCGGTAAGACGACACTGATGCGTCAGCTGGCCGGCTTTTCCGAGCCGGAAGAAGGGGATGTGCTGATTGAAGGAAAGCGGATGAACGGATTGCCGCCCTTCAAGCGCAATACCCCGTTGGTCTTCCAGGAGTATGCTTTGTTTCCACACATGACGGTATATGAGAATATTTCATACGGACTGAAACTGCAGAAACTGCCCAAAGAGGAAATCGACCGCCGGGTCAGCGAAATGCTGGATATGTTCAACCTGCATAATCTGGAAAACCGCTTTCCCAAGCAGATGTCGGGCGGTCAGCAGCAGCGGGTGGCTTTTGCCCGCGCCCTGGTTATGGGCCAGCAGATTCTGCTGCTGGATGAGCCGCTGTCCAATCTTGATGCCAAGCTGCGGGTTGAAGTGCGCACTGAACTGCGCCAGATTCAGCAGAAGCTGGGCATTACCACCATGTATGTAACCCATGACCAGGACGAAGCCCTGTCCATGTCAGATATCATTGCCGTCATGCGGCTGGGCAAAATCGAACAGGTCGGCAGTCCGTGGGAAATCTATTTCCGGCCGGTCAACCGGTTTGTGGCAGATTTTGTCGGCACTGTCAATTTCCTGGATGCCAGAGTCATAGCGACCGGTAAAGGTGAACTGACAGTCGAGCATGCCGGCATGACCCTGCAGATTCCTACCGCCATACAAGCGGCTCAAGATGAAATCATTACGCTGGTGGTCAGACCGGAATGCATCCGGATTGCCGGTGAACAGGAAAACATTCCGGCCAGAACCTTATTGGATGGAACCATTACCAATTACAGTTTTCTGGGCCGGATGATCCGCTACTGGGTAAAAGTCGGAACGGAGACCTTTATCATTGATGATGCCAATGTTGATCTGAATGGTCCGCGCAAAGGGGCCATCAAGCTTTGTCTGGATATGAACAGACTCCACATTTTGAGAGATGGTGGAAGAAATGCTAAAGGTTGATTTCATCAATGTAGGCTATGGCGATGCCGTCCTGATCCGCGATACATCAGCCGATTTTGCGATGCTGGTTGATTGCGGGGATATTGATGTCGGCCGCCGTGATCCGGATTCCCCAAGAATTACCGCGGCGGCGTTTCTGCAGAAAGAAAACATCAGCCGGCTGGATCTGCTGGTGCTTACCCATCTTCATTTGGATCACAGCGGCGGACTGACTGAATTGCTGAAGCATGTGACGGTAAAAGCGTTCTGGACCAATTATCTGCCGGAAAAGAAATACTGGAACTGTCCGGTTGGGGTGCCGGCGGCTTATACGGCCGGGGCTAAATGTCTGCTGCAGTCACTGCAGATATATCTGGCGGCTCTTGAGCAGATGGATACCGCCGGCACGGCTATTATCAAAGTCCGGGATTCGGCTGAAACACATGCCCTGACACCTGAACTGAAACTGACCGTTCATCTGGAAGACGATGCCCTTTACCAGCGCCAGCAGCAGATTTTCCTGATGGCTCTTGAGGGGCGCGACTGCCAAAGCGAGCTGAATGAACTGGATGGGTTCATCAATAACACCAGCATCAGATTAGGCCTGCAGTACAAAGATACCAGAATTGAACTGCCGGGTGATATTTATGCGGCGCAGTGGGAGAAGCATGATCTGAAGCCCTGCACCGTCGTAAAGCTGCCGCATCACGGCCACGGTGATTCAATTACCGCTAAGCTTTTGGATATGCTGCAGCCACAAGAGGTTGTTATCTCGGTATCTAATAACCGGCCTGACCGCTGCCCCGACCCGAAGGTGATCCAGGAAATCCAGCAGCGGGGCTACCGGCTTTATATAACTGATGCGGTCAGCATCGAAGATCAGCCGGCCCTGGTACAGTCAGCCGTGCATTTCGAATGGCAGTAAGCTAAAGGCGGTCTGGCCGCAATTGATTATTAAAAGACAGCATGGTGTCACTAAAATACCATTGCTGTCTTTTTTCTTTTTGCCAGCGGTCAAACAGACCGCCACTGAAGCGGCGTTCATGATGAGATGATGGGACTATATGCTGCCTGAAGGAAAGACGGCTGAATCAGAGATGATCAGAGCATCGATATAGCCCATCAGTTCATCCTTGGTGCATGAAAGATCGCCTTTGATCCAGTCAAAGCCGATGGCGACCAGGCCATTGATATAAAACTTAGCCATTATACCGTAAGGAACAGCTGGATTGGCCGGTTCGTTTTCGTTATGGGCGGTCCGGCTGAGGACCTCTTCATAAATGGCATCGATGACCATGTCACAGGCGATGCTGTAGCGGTTCTTTTCAACAATCATTTTATAGAAGGCATGATCTTCAATATGGTCTATAAACAGCCGGGCCATGTCCAGAAAGTATTCGCGGGATGAGGAGAATGACTTCATGGCGGTCAGCTCTTCATTCAGCGAAGCCTCAATATTGTGAATGCAGAAGTGCAGCAGCTCGTATTTATCGTCATAGTGGGCGTAAAAGGTAGAGCGGTTAACCATCGCCTTCTCACAGATATCAGTTACTTTAATCTCCTCGAATGTCTTGTCTTTCATCAATTCAAGAAGGGCATTTGACAGCAGAACCCGGTTTTTCCGAATCCGCATGTCGATTTTTTCTTCCATAAAACCACACTTTCTGCGCTAATGTCGGTTATCGATACATCAGTCCGGTATTGATGATGACAGCGGCGCTTTTTTGAATAAAATAGGAAAGCGTATATACTCATACACCTGTATAGATATTATACACGTGTTTGTTAACAAAGGAGTGACGAAATATAAAAGCAATTGAAGTTAAAGATCTGACGAAGGATTACGGCTTTGGCCGCGGAGTGTTTGATGTCAGCTTTTCAGTAGGCGCCGGCGAAGTATTTGGCTTTTTGGGTCCTAACGGAGCCGGCAAATCAACAACCATCCGTCATCTGATGGGCTTCTCCCAGCCCCAGAAGGGACAGACCCTGATCGAGGGAAAGGATTCCTGGAAACACCACGATCAGATTTTAAAGCAGGTCGGCTATATTCCGGGCGAGATTGCCCTGCCGGCCGGACTTTCCGGCTGGGACTTTCTGAACATGATGGCCGAACTGAAAGGCTGTCAGAACAGAGACTATCTCAATAGTCTTCTGAAACGTTTTGAACTGGATCCCAAGGGTGACACAAAGCGGATGAGCATGGGCGTCAAGCGGAAGCTGGCCATTGTGGCAGCCTTCATGAATGATCCGGCCATTCTCATCATGGATGAGCCGACCAGCGGACTTGATCCGGTTATGCAGGATGTCTTCATCGATTATATAAAACAGGAACAGGACCGGGGCAAGAGCATTCTGCTTTCCAGCCACATCTTCAGTGAAGTGGATGCCACCTGCCAGCGCATTGCCATTATCAAAGACGGGCGCATTGTTGATGACTTTGATGCGGCCTCTTTCCGCCACAAAAAGAACAATGCCTTTGAAGTGCACTTTGCCAGCCCCGGCCAGCTGGCTGAATTTAAAGCCCGCTATGCCGAAGCTTCCGGCTTCACTGTCGAAACCAGCACAGCTGATACGGCCGTTATCGGGGTCAATGATGACACTGTCAATGAACTGACCCGGGCGCTGGCCGCTTATGATGTCGCAAGTATGACCGAACATAAAGTGACGCTGCAGGACCGCTTTATTAAATTCTACAAAGAGGATCTGCAGTATGAAGGGGTCAAATAAATGAACGACATTGAACTGGAGCATGTGACAAAGGACTATGGCAGCGGCCGGGGCATCTTTGATGTTTCCTTTGCCCTGGGCAAAGGAGAAATGCTGGGCTATGTCGGCACTAACGGCAGCGGCAAGACAACCACAATCCGTCATATCATGGGCTTTTCCAAACCGGACAGCGGCACGATTCTGGTGCGCGGGCTGGATGCCTACCGGCAGGCTCCGCAGGCTAAAAAGCTGATTGGATATGTGCCGGGAGAAATTGCGTTTCCCGATCTGGCCAGCGGCCAGGCGGTTGTCCAGTCACAGGCCGAGCTATTGGGGCTGAAGGACATGTCGTTTGCCAATGAACTGATCCGCCGGCTGCAGCTGGACATCAGGGCCAACCCGCGGCGCATGAGCAAAGGAATGAAGCAGAAGCTGGCGGTCGTCATTGCCCTGATGAATGATCCGGCCATTCTGATACTGGATGAGCCGACGACCGGTCTGGACCCGCTGATGCGGATGGTATTTACCGATATTATCAGCGAACAGAAGAAAGCGGGCAAAACAATTATGATGAGCAGCCAGCTGTTTGAGGAACTGCAGCAGCAGGCGGATAAAGTCGCCCTGATTGTTGACGGCCGGCTGGTTGATGTTGTTGAACTGGAGCCCATCCGGCAGCGGAAAGAAAAGGATTACAAACTGTCCTTTAAAACACCGGCTGATTACCAGCGGTTTGAACAGGCCGGCTATGTGATAATCCGCCGCCAGCCGGAATACAGCCAGCTGACCGTCCGGATTCAGGATGACCAGACCAGCCAGCTGCTGAAAGAACTGACCGGCTATCAATTGGCATACATGACGGAGATTAAATACGATTTGGAAAAAGTCTTCAAAGATCGTCTGAAAACGACAAAGGAGTGCGAAAAATGATCAGTCTTCCCTTATTCAAGCAATCGGTCAAGGCCAACTGGGTCTCCTGGCTGATGGTTACTCTGGCCAGTTGTCTGATTTTTGCCTTGCTGATTTTCATTCTGGGCACTTTGGATGTGAATGAACTGCGCTCATCACTTAAGAATGTCTTTACCGATGCGGATGACAAGGCCGAAATCCAAAGCCAGGCCATCGGTGGCTATCAGGGCGCTTATGACGTGTATACGGAGTCTTTGGACAACTATACCGAACTGACAGCGATAGTTGACAAAGCGGTCGCCGGCACGGCTGCAGAAAGTGAATATGATGACTTCAGCACTGATTTTAAAGATGCCATCACGGCGCTGGCGGATGGACAGAAACAGATAAATGAAAAATCAGATGAACTGGCGGCGGCTGAAAAAGAGCTGGCGGCCGGTCAGAAAAGTTATGAGCAGCAGGCGGCCGAACTGAAGACCAAAAGGGCCGGTCTTGTCACTTCCAGCCAGCAGCTTCTGCAGGGCATCGATACAATCAATGCCGGACTGACCGAGCAGCAGGCCAACCTGAATGTTCTCAATACCAATATTGCGGCTATCCAGGCTGTCTATGACAGTGCCAGTGCGGCCGACAAGGCCGACTATGATCAGCAGCTGGCCATTCTGACAGCCCAGAAAAGTGCAGTTGAGCAGGGTGTAGCGGCCTATCAGGCCAAACTTGCCGAAACCCAGGCCACCCTTAATGCCGTCAACAGCGGCATTGCCCAGATTGACCAGGGGCTGGCCAGCGCCGCGGCGAAACTGGAAGCCGCTGAAGAAAAGATTGAGACCGGCCGCAAGAACCTGGACACGGCCAAAAAGAAGCTGGCCTCTAAAAAGCAGGAACTGATTGATACAGCTGATGATGAGATCATCGACAGCATCACCGCGGAAGTCTATGACACGGCCATGGATGAAGAAAATGATGCTGTTCTGGCTGGTGAATTCAAGCAGATGTCATCTGATGTCATTGCGGCTTATAAGCAGGGTCAGGATGTAAGCACTGGCCAGCTGCAGAAATGGGCGGAAAACTATATCACGGCCAAGATTTATAATGAGGCAATCAAGGACCACAGCGCCGACGATGCGGCTACAGCCAAAAAGATTGCCGTAGCGGCTATCGGCAGTTACGTTTATGAAGTCGATTCCGGCATTCTGCCGGATGATGCCAAAGCGGATGTCTCAGAGAAACTGTCTGAGCAGCTTGATCCCGATGTCACGGATGCCCTGACGGAACTGGGCGACATGGATGTTTACGGTTTGGTTGTCGGCTCTATCGCGTTCCGCATTGCCGGACTGCTGCTGCCGATGGTCTATGTCATTATGACTTCCAACAATCTATTGGCCGGTCAGGTTGATTCCGGTTCCCTGGCTTTTGTCCTGTCGACACCGATCAAGCGTAAAAAGGTAGCCCTGACCCAGATGGCTTTCCTGCTGGTATCGCTGGTCTGCATGTATCTGTGCACAACGGCAACGACACTGCTCTGCACCTATCTTGTTTCACTGACGGAATCGGAATTTGATATATCTTACAAGAATATGATTCTGTTCAACGTCGGGTCTTTATGCACCATAGTTGCCATCAGCGGAATCTGCTACTGCAGTTCAGCCTGGTTTGACCGCAGCAAGAATGCCATTGGCTTTGGCGGGGGCATTACGATGTTCTCGTTTGTCTGCACCATCATGGGTTTGTTCGGATCGGAGGTTGTTCCTTCCGCGGTTCGGATCGAGGCCATGAACTGCTTCAACTATGTTTCCCTGATTACTCTATTTGATACAACTTCCATCCTGAACGGCACAACAGCCTACATCTGGAAGCTGGCCATTCTGTTCGGCGGTGGGCTGCTATTGTATGCTATCGGCATTGCCAAGTTTGACAAGAAGGATCTGCCGCTTTAAAGAGGCCCGGGCCGCCCGGCGGCTGGAAAAAGAAACAACTACTATCCCAAGGAGTCTGGACCAGGCTCCTTTTATATGGTCAGGCAGATACCGGCCATAAAAAGAATTTTATGAAAGCGCTTATAATTTTTGTTGACGAAAGGCCGAAAGGCGTGATAGTATGTATTTGCGCAAGCGGTTGCACAAATAATCTGAACGGAGGAACTTGCTTTGACCCAGCCGAAGGAGCACAGCGTCAAGATCCTAGAAGATGTTGCCGAAGCTCTCAATCTATCCAAGTCAACAGTCTCCCGGGCTATCTCCGGCAACGGCCGAATCAGTGCTGAAACCCGCGCCCGTGTTTTATCTTATGTGCAGAAACACGACTACCAGCCCAACAGCATCGCCGCATCCCTGGCCCGCAGCAAGACGAACAATCTGGGGGTCATCATTCCGGCAGATGCCCTGAATAATGAGGTTCCCTTTTTCCAGGGCTGCTTAATGGGCATATGCGAAACAGCCGTTGAGCATAATTATGATGTTCTGGTTACTTCCGTCAGTCAAAATGATATCTCGATGCTCAAGCGCATCGTTACCAATAAGAAAGTCGACGGCGTATTGCTGACAAGGTCGCATATCATGGACCCGGCCGCCGAATATCTGCAGTCAATGGGGGTGCCCTTTGTGCTGGCTGGTTCAAGCAGCGACGCCAAGGTCGTCCAGGTTGATACCGATAATGTTACCGCCTGTAAGGCTTTGACCGATATCCTTCTGGACCGGGGCGTAAAGCGGGCCGCTATGATATGCGGCAGCTTCCAGTATGTGGTCAACCGTGACCGCTATACAGGCTACTGCCAGTCGCTGCAGAGCCACGGCCTTACCGTCGACGAGCAGCTTGTCTATGGCGACAGGCTGACCGGAACGGCCATAAGCCAGGCCGTCCGGCAGATCATCAGCCAGCAGGCCCAGGCTATAGTCTGCGGTGATGACTTCATTGCCGACAAGGTAATGACGGAACTGCAGGACTGTCAGCCGCTGCCGGCCATCCGGCTGGCGTCGTTCTACAACAGCCGCCTGCTCAGCGTCCGGCAGCCGATTGAGGCCGTCATTGATATTGATCCCAAGCAATTCGGCGCCGTATCCGGAGCTGAGCTTATCAATCTTATTGAAGGACGGCCGGTGCCGTCAAAAACCTTCATTGATTACCGCATAGATGTCAGAAGCTAAGCAGGGGGGCCGCTATGAGTGATGAACTGATTCTGAATGTTGTCCATCGGCCGGAAATGGTTCCGGAATATTCGGCTACTGTCGGTTCTTCGGCTGCTAGTGGCCAACTGGCGGCGGGGGCTGTTTATACCGAATCGCTGGATATCTTTAAATTGCAGCAGCAGATTGCCCATGAAAACGGCATCCGCACCACTATTGAGATGACCTATTCATCGCTGTTCTGCGATGAAGCCATTGACCTGGCCAGACAGCACCACCAGCAGTATGGCGATGAGATCGCCCTGACGCTGCTGGGTCTGCCGTGCCGGCAGTTTGAGGAAAAGTATCACACCAAGGATTTCTGCATCTGGATGTTTTCCCATCAGGACAAGGAAGCCATCGTGACGGATGTCTTTGAGCGTTTTTACCAGGTCTTCGGCTTCTATCCGCTTTCAACCGGCTCGTATTATATGGACGCCGATCTGATTGCCATCATCAAAAAGAAGTATCCGATGGTCAAATGTGCCGTGGCTACCTGCTTTGAAGAAGGACCCAAGGCTTACCATACCTGCAATAACTCCTGGTATACGTTTATGGATGGCGGTCCCTGGAATCCCTGGATCCCGTCAAAGGCCAACACCCATGCCCCGGCAGCCGATGAAAGCGAAGACAGCGGCATCGTTGCGATTCCGCATCTGTCCCGTGATCTGATTGCCTGCTTCGACGGCAACGGATCCAACTTCGGAACTCATCCGCAGAACGTTCTGCGCGGCATGATA
>CAYTET010000010.1:0-11824 GCA_964436975.1 uncultured Erysipelotrichaceae bacterium | reverse complement strand
TTATCAGGACGGCCAGTATCCCTATCTCTACAATCTGATTGACCAGTATCATCATCTGGCCCGCTACAATGACGGCTACAGCTACAATATGATGTTTGTCGGACCCGGCTGGATGAATAAAATGGGCCGCTGGGAAGCGCCGTATGAATTGCTGGTTAAAAGCTACCGTGACGGCATGGCTTATTATGCCAAGCTCAAGCAGCAGGGCCAGCTCATTGATATGACGATGAGCGAGTTTGCGGATCATTTCCGCCGGATCAAAACTTACCAGCAGCCGGAATGTGCGCTGTGGCGGGATATTCTGTACGGCAGCGGCAAGCAGGTCTTCTGGTACTGCGATCCGTATATGCGCTGTGCTTTGGATATCAACCAGTCCGGCGCCATCATCGACCTGCGGCCGTATGCCGCCAAATTGGAATGGCCGGTCGGTCTGGGCACCTGCCATATCCAGGATGCGTCCTATCCTTTCCTTATTCAGGCCAACTACCGGGCCGGCTATTTTACCCATTATGCCGGTGAAGGCACGATTAAAAGCTGCCGGATATCCTATCAGGGACAAAAAACCGATCTCTGCCTGTGCCGCACCAAAGCACACTTTTCACAGCAGGGCGATACCCGGATTCTGACGCTGGATCCGGTTGAAATCGAATTAGCCGGCCTGAAGGCAACTATCCAGTCTGTCTTCTGCTTCAAACAGGGCAGCGGTACTATTGAAGCTAACCGCAATGTTATCGCCCTGAGTGATCCTGAAGCCCGCCTGGAAATTGAGGAGTATATGACCGGCTGTTACGGCACTACCGAATATCCGGAAGATTTGAGCAGCATTACCCTGACTGTTGAATCAGCCACGGACTGCCGGCAGATCAGGTATGCCTATAAATGCCGGAGTGAAGAATTAGCCGGGGCTGTATCAGCCCGGGCTGTCATACCGCCCGTCAAAACGGAAGTTAGTCTGCAGGCTGAAAAAACGGCGACCGGCATTATCCGGGAGGGCTATGCCTTTTCACCGATGTACAGCCTGTCCATGAAAAAGACGGTTGGAGTAAAGGAGGGTCTGCGCACATGGCTCAAGCTGGCAAAGGCCGACTGAATTACCGCTGCCCGTCGTGCTTTATGCGCGACATCGATATCGATTTATTCTATGACAAGGATAAAGATGAATACTACTGTCTGCGCTGCTGCTATGTCGGAACAGAAGCTGACGTGCTGGCTAAAAACCAGATGGCCCGCTTCCGCTACCGCGATATGCTGAAGCGGTTTGATATCAAAGAGTGGGACAGCTGAGATGTTTATCAAAGGCATGGATTTCTCGTCTCTGGAAGAGACCGAAAAACTGGGCGGCGTTTTCCGGCAGGATGGCCGGCCGGCAGATCTATTGGCAATCCTAAAGGCTAACGGTATAAATGGCGCCCGGCTGCGGCTGTGGGCTGATCCCTATGATGCTTCCGGTCGCACTTACGGCGCCGGCGGCAGTGACCTGGCGGCTGTTAAAAGGCTGGCCCGGCGGGCCCAAGACTGTCAGATGGCCTTTATGCTCGATATCCATTACAGCGATTTCTGGTGTGACCCGGGCCGGCAGATGATTCCCAAGGCCTGGCAGGGCCATAGCCACCGGCAGCTGGTCGATGATGTGGCTGCATACACGGCTAACGTTATTGCTGAACTGAATGCCGCCGGACTGCCACCGGATTATATCCAGATCGGCAACGAAATCACCAACGGCATGCTGTGGCCGGATGGCCAGTTGTCTGAAGATGCTGACAAGACGGCCGGTTTTGAAAGGCTGGCCCAGCTATTGCAGGCAGGCTGCCAAGCAGCCCGCAACAGCAGTGCGGCCAAACTGGTTTTGCATCTGGAAGCCAGCGGTGACAACGCCCGCTGGCGGCAGTGGTTTGATGCCATTACCGGCTATGGTGTCAGCTTCGATATCATCGGAGCCTCCTATTACCCATACTGGCACGGCCGGCCGGAAAAAATGGCGGCTAACCTGGATGACATGGCTGACCGCTACGGCAAGGACACCATGATCGTTGAAACCGCCTATCCGTTTACCGTAAAACCCTGCAGCACCCAGACCAAAAAACTGGTTATATCTGACGGCGCCAGTCTCTATGACGGCACTGTTCCGCCCTGGCCGGTCAGCCGGCCGGGCCAGCAGCAGTTTGTCAAAGACATGCTGCAGACCGCCCGGGGCATCAGAAGATGTCAGGGGCTGTGGTACTGGGAGCCGGGATGGCTGCCGCTGGCCGGGTCCACCTGGGCCAGCCAAGAGGCACTGGTCTACTGCGGCGAAACCGATAAGACCACCGGCAACGAGTGGGCTAATCAGTGTCTGTTTGATTATCAGGGCTGCGCTACAGCAGCACTTAAAGAATTCAGAGAGGAATCTTCCGCCGATGTGCGGTTAAGATAGAAGGAGGAATTATGAAGAAAGTATTAGCATTACTCATGGTGCTCTGTCTGACGCTGGGTCTGGTGGCCTGCGGCAGCAGCAACACGCCCACCGATCCCAACATGCCCGCTGTCAGCTCTGAGCCGGTAGCGCTGACGGTCTGGGTCGGCGACAACTACGCCCCTGTGACTGAATCGATCATCGAGAAGTTCAAAGCAGCTTATCCCGATCAGCAGTTCAACATCACAGTCGGTATCGAATCCGAAAGCACCTGCAAGGACACCGTTTTAAACGACCCCGAAGCAGCTGCTGATGTCTACACGTTTGCCGATGACCAGCTGCAGGCTTTGGTCAAGGGCGGCGCTATCCAGCCGGTCGTTCTGCATACGGATGATATCAAGGCTGCCAACTCGACAGGCGCTATTGCTGCCGCGACGATTGACGGAACCCTGTATGCTTATCCGATGTCAGCTTCCAATGGTTACTTTATGTATTATGACAGCACCTTCTTTACCGCTGATGATGTCAAATCGCTGAATACCATGGCAACCAAGGCCGCCGCGGCCGGCAAATATGTCGGCATGCAGTTTGCGGTTGACGGCGGCTGGTATGTTTACAGCTTCTTTGCCGGCGCCGGTCTGACCATGCAGATTAATGAAGACGGTCTGACCAATTCCTGTGACTGGAATAACGCCACCGGCGTCAGCGTCTGCCAGGCTATTCTTGACTTGGTAGCCACCGGCGGTTTCAAGGCTGATTCCACTTCCAATCTGGTTTCCGGCGCCACTGACGGCAAAGTTGTCGCTCTGGTTGACGGCACCTGGGATTCTGTTGCCATCAAGGCAGCCTTAGGCGATGGCTATGCCTGCGTCAAGCTGCCGACCTATGATGTGGCCGGAAAAGCCACGCAGATGGGTTCATTTGCCGGTTATAAGCTGATCGGTGTCAATCCCCATTCTGCCAATGTGGGCTGGGCAATGCTGCTGGCCGAATATATGACCAACCAGGAAAGCCAGACGGCCCGCTTTGAAGATCAGGGCGATGGTCCTTCCAACACCGCCGCTGCTGCTTCCGATTCTGTTAAAGCCAATCCGGCCATTGCCGCATTAGCTGCGCAGAGTGAATATGCGGTTGTGCAGCGTGTCGGCGGTAACTACTGGACACCGGCGGCTGCGCTGGGCACCATTCTTGCCAATGGCAATCCTGACGGCACTGATTTATTGACATTGCTGAATACCGCTGTTGATGGTATCACGGCGGCTGTTAAGTAAATAATTATTAGAGAGCTGCGGACCGGCCCTGTGCCGGCCGCGGCTCATTTCGGTTTATGCGAAAAAGGAGGGCAGGGGTATGGATGCGACCACTAAAAGCCCGAAACGATTTTCCGGTGTGAAGGCTTTTTTCGCTTCTATCGGCTCATATTTCGGCTCGTTTAACAAGGCCGTGGCCAAAGGAGACAGATCCGTTAAACTGTCGCTGGTCTTTATGGGCTTTGGCTATCTGAATCATAAGCGCTATGACAAAGCCATTTTCATGACGGTTCTGCAGGGACTGTTTATCTGGTTCTGCTGCACTTTTGCGGCTCATAACCTGTCGAGGTTTGGCACTCTGGGCACGGTTGTCGCTGAAGCGCATTTTGATCCGGTGACATTTACCAATGTCTGGAATGACTATGACAACAGTTTCAAGATACTGCTGTACAGTATTATCAGCATTTTTGTCATCGTCGGCTTTATCTTCATCTATATCAGCAATATCAAGCAGATCTACACGCTGCAACTGAAAGCTGAAGCCGGCCAGCATCTGCCGATGTTCAAGGACGATCTGCATGATGCCATGGGCAAAAACTTCTACAAGACCCTGCTGGCGCTGCCGTGCAGCGGCGTGCTGCTATTTACCGTGGTGCCGCTGATTGTCATGATCTGTGTGGCTTTCACCAATTATGACCAGCAGCATTTCCCACCGACCGCTCTTTTCACCTGGGTCGGTCTGGACAACTTCAAAGCCATGTTTACCAGCACGATCACTGAAACCTTCGGCTATTCGTTCCGCATTATTCTGGGCTGGACGCTGACCTGGGCGGTTCTGGCAACCTTCACCTGCTATTTCGGGGGAATCCTGCTGGCGCTGTTGATCAACAATAAGCATACCCGCGGCAAGAAGATGTGGCGGACCTGCTTTGTTGTCGCCATGGCGGTGCCGCAGTTTGTTTCCCTGCTGCTGGTCAGATCGTTTTTTGCCGACCAGGGCATCGTAAACACCATCTGCACCCAACTGGGCGTAACTGACTTTCTGCGCAATATCGGCCTGGTGCCGCAGTATCTGACCTACATTCCGTTTCTGACTAACGCCAACTGGGCGCGGTTTATGATTATCATGATTAATATCTGGGTCGGTGTGCCTTATCTGCTTCTGATAGCTACCGGCGTGCTGATGAACATTCCGGCGGAACTGTATGAAAGCGCCACTATTGACGGAGCTTCACCTTTCCAGCAATTCATCAAAATTACCATGCCTTACATGCTGTTTGTAACCGGACCCTATCTGATTAATTCAGTGGTTCAGAACATCAACAACTTCAACGTCATATATCTGCTGACCCAGAACGTCTATGAGACCTCTGATCAGCTGCTGGCCAATTCCCATGCCCGGGAAACCGATCTGCTGGTGACCTGGCTGTTCCGGCTTACCAATGAATACTATAACTACAAGATGGCTTCGGTTATCGGCATTCTGGTCTTTGTGATCTGCGCTGCTATCACCCTGATTGCCTTTAACATCATATCCCGCGGCAACAGAGAGGAGAGCATGCAATGACAACCGTAAAAATGACTCCGGTGGCTAAGCCCCGGAAAGAACGCTTCCATGTGACGCGTCATGTTGTTCTGCTTATTCTGGCCATTATCTGGCTGATCCCGATCATCTGGCTGCTGCTTTGTTCTTTTTCCGATAGCAATTCCATGAGCATCAGCCACTTTTTCCCGACTACTTATACACTCCGGCAGTACACTGATCTGTTATTCAAAACCGATGCGGCCAATCAGTTCCCGCGCTGGATGCTCAATACCTTTATCATCGCGGTGTTCAACTGCATCATTTCAACGATGTTTGTTCTGATGACCGCTTATGTCATGAGCCGGCTGCGCTTCAAAGGGCGCAAGGCGCTGATGAACCTGAGCATGATTATGTCGCTGTTTCCCGGCTTTCTGTCAATGATTGCGGTTTACTTCATCATGAAAACCTTCGGATTGACTAACAGCCATCTGGGGATGATCATTGTTTATTCCGCCTCTTCCGGTCTGGGCTATCTGATTGCCAAAGGCTTCTTTGACACGATTCCCAAGTCCATGAGCGAAGCGGCGATGATTGACGGCGCTTCGGAGGCCACCATTTTCTGGAAGGTTATTCTTCCGATGTCCAAGCCGATTATCGTCTACACGGTCATCTCGGCCTTCCTGGTGCCGTGGACGGATTTCATTTTTGCCAAAATCATGCTGAACAGCGGCATTGCATCCGACTGGACAGTGGCTATCGGCCTTTACGGCATGCTTGACCGCAGCCGCAAGATGACTTACTTCGGTCAGTTCTGCGCCGGTGGCGTCATTGTGTCGATTCCGATTTCCATTCTGTTTGTCATTATGCAGAAGTTCTATGTCGAAGGCATCACCGGCGGGTCGGTGAAGGGCTAATGATGAAGCGGGCAATCTGTGCTTTAGCGGCGCTGGCCCTGCTGCTGCCGCTGTATGGCTGCGGTCGCAGCACTGAGCCGGTGGCAACTGACATCCATGTGGCCAAAGTTGAAGGCCTGGCTGATGATTTTGTGATGGGAGCGGATGTTTCCAGTGTGCTCAGCGAGCTTAACAGCGGCGTTGTCTACTATGGCTTTGACGGCCAGCCGCAGGATATCATGACTACTCTGAAGCAGGCCGGGCTCAACTACATCCGCATCCGGGTCTGGAATGATCCTTATGATGCCGCCGGCAACGGCTATGGCGGTGGCAACTGTGATATTGAGACAGCCGTGACCATCGGTAAAATGGCCACCCAGGCCGGCCTGAAGGTTTTAATCGATTTTCATTATTCTGATTTCTGGGCTGATCCGAGCAAGCAGATGGTACCCAAAGCCTGGGCCGGCATGGATATCAATGAAAAGAAAGAGGCCATTGCCGCCTATACTTCATCCTGTCTGCAGAAACTGAGCCAGGCCGGGGTCAATGTCGGCATGGTGCAGATCGGCAACGAGACCACAACCGGCATGGCCGGGGAGAAGTACTGGTATAACGTTACGGCCCTGATGCAGGCGGCCAGCCAGGCGGTCCGCCAGTTCAGCAAAAAGATTGCGATTGCCGTTCATTTTACCGATCCGGAAAACGGCAAATACAAGGAGTATGCTTTCCAGCTGGATCATTTCGGAGTTGATTATGACATCTTTGCCTCATCCTATTATGCCTACTGGCACGGCAGTTATGACAATCTGGTCGACCAGCTTTCGCAGGTTGCTGAAACATACAATAAAAAGGTGATGATTGCTGAAACAAGCTATGCCTATTCAACGCAGGATTATGACGGTCAGGGCAATACCATCGGGTCAGCGCTGACCTACGAGAAACCGTATCCCCTGACGGTTCAGGGTCAGGCCAATGCGCTGGCGGATGTGATTGCGGCGGCCGCCCGGCTGGGCGATAAAGCCGTCGGTGTCTTTTACTGGGAGCCGGCCTGGATTACCGTGCCGGCCGACAGCTACCAACAAAGACAGCAGCTGTGGGAACAGTACGGCTCCGGCTGGGCCTCCAGTTATGCAGCCGAATATGACCCGGCTGATGCCGGCGTCTACTATGGCGGCAGCGCAGTTGACAACCAGGCGCTGTTTGATGCCCAGGGTCATCCGCTGGCCTCGCTTAAAACGTTCAGCTATGTTTATACCGGCACAATCTGCGATCTGGCTGTTGATGATATCTCTGATGTCTATATCAGTGTTCTGCAGAATACCACGCTGAATCTGCCGGATACCGTGCAGGCTGTCTACAATGACAATACTGTTCAGGATACCACGGTGGAATGGGATCTGGCGGCTTGGCCGGGAACAAGCCAGCCGCTGGGCACATACACCATTTACGGAATGGCCGGCGGCCGCCAGGTCAGCTGCTATGTTACCATTGCGGCGGAAAACTATGTCGTCAACGGTTCGTTTGAACAGGCTGATACATCAATGTGGACGATTAACAACCTTGCCGGCACCGATCAGATTGATTTCCAGGATAAAAAGCTGGATGCCAAAACCGGCAGCATGTCCCTGCATTTCTGGGATGATACCGCCGTCGAATTCACTGTTGAGCAGAAGATCAGCGGTCTGACCAGCGGGACTTATACCCTGCAGGCCGCCGTTCAGGGCGGTGATGCGGTCAACCCGGTGATGTATATCTACGTCCGCCGGGCCGGCGAAGACTATCAGACCGCTTTGGCTAAAACTGAGTTTGCTCTCAGCGGCTGGGTCGACTGGCAGAATCCGGTTCTTAGCGGCATCGAATGTGATTCTTCAGATCTTATCATCGGAGCGTATATAAAATGTGATGGCGGCTGGGGTACGTTGGACGACTTCGTATTAAGCCCGGCAGAATAGGAAAGGAAGGCTATACCATGGCAAAAGTAACATTGAAGAATATCAAGAAGGTTTATGAGGGCGGCGTTGTAGCGGTTCACTCTTTCAATCTTGAGATCAAGGACAAGGAGTTTGTCGTGCTGGTCGGTCCGTCCGGCTGCGGCAAGTCAACGACACTGCGGATGATTGCCGGACTGGAAAACATTACCGAAGGTGAGTTGTACATCGACGACAAACTGGTCAATGATATCGCTCCGAAAGACCGTGATATCGCAATGGTCTTCCAAAACTATGCCCTGTATCCGCATATGACGGTATACCAGAACATTGCTTTCCCGCTGCAAATGCATCATATGGATAAGAAGACCATTGACAAGAAAGTGCGCGAAGCCGCCGAAATTCTTGATATTACCGAGCTGCTCAGCCGCAAGCCTAAGGCCCTGTCCGGCGGCCAGCGGCAGCGGGTGGCCATCGGAAGAGCCATCGTGCGGGATCCGCATGTGTTTCTGATGGATGAGCCGCTGAGCAATCTGGATGCCAAACTGCGCAACCAGATGCGGGCCGAAATCATCAAACTGCGCCAGAAGATTGACACGACCTTCATCTATGTCACGCATGACCAGACCGAGGCGATGACGCTGGGCGACCGGATTGTCATTATGAAGGACGGCCTGATCATGCAGATCGGCACGCCGACGGAAGTGTTTGAGCATCCCGATAACATCTTTGTGGCCGGCTTTATCGGCACTCCGCAGATGAATTTCTTTGACGGCCAGCTGGAAAAGAAAAACGGCATCTATCAGGCCTATATCGGCGATAACGCCATCAGTCTGCCGGCGGCGGTTCAGAAAGAGCTGACCGATCGCAGCCAGCCGGACGCGGCCATCACTGTCGGCATCCGTCCGGAGCATATCACACTGCTTTTTGAAGATAACCCGCAGGCCTTCAAGGGCCAGGTTGATGTTTCGGAAATGATGGGTTCGGAGATCCATCTGCATGCCGTGGCGATGGACAAGGAAATAATTATCCGGGTTCCGATCACCGAGCTGCCGGCCCAATATCACAGCGGCTTCAAAGCCGGTGAACCCATCAGGTTCAGTTTTGATCCGGAGCTGATCCACCTGTTCGATAAGGAAACCGGCCAGCGGATCTGACCAGCCGGCACACCAGCATACATATAAAAGCGGTTCATAAGGCCGCTTTTTTTGCGGCCGGCTGGCTTTTCTTTAGTGGTGTTTGATTTAATATATATATATATAATTTAGGTGGAAGATGTTATTTAGGAGTATCGATAATAAAAGCGGAGGTTGAAAAAGATGCCGCCAGACGGACTGACTCCTGCCGTCAAAAGCAGGACCATGATCATATTAAATAATAATGTAACGAAAGGGGCTTAGTATGAGAGTTAGAAAGATAATGCTGTGCCTGCTGCTGATGCTGTCTTTAGGCGGCTGTCAGTCAGCTGACCAAAATGAAACAACGGTTGACATGACCAAAATAAGAACCTTTGTCGTCAGCCAGCTGGCCCGCCAGACTTATGCTGACTTTGACTGCCAGCCGGCTGACAACTATCAGCTGTCGGATTTTATGCCGGAGTATGAGCTGACCGATGACGGATTCAAAGACAATCAGACCAGCTGGTTTGCCCTGGCTTATGTCAATGATAAGCCGCTGTATCTTATTCATATTTACATGTCGTCTGAATCCGGATATGGCGCCGTGGCCCTGCAGTATGATGACAGTACTCTGGTCTATGCTGATATTATGCCGACTGATGAGACAATGAATGAGGCCATTGGCGATTCCCAACTGCTCTTTGTCAGCTATAAGCAGAAGAGCATCATCGTCAGTGAAAGCCAGACTTATTTCTATTCAAAGATGAGCAACGCGGATGATTATCTGGGTGATAAGCTGGCAGCGGTTAAGAGCCAGTATAAAGCCAAGGCAGTCATTCCGGCAGTGCAGTCATACAACGACACCCTGTTTCTGACAGCGGTCAGCAAGATTGAAATCAGCGATGATGAGGCAACCGACGATATCAAAGCCAAATGCGATGAGTTCATCATGCCCCAGATTGAAGAATATGCCAATAGCATCAAATCGGCTGCCGGCGATGAAATTATCCTGATTAAAAACGTGAAGGCCTATTCGGCTGTTCAGACGGATGCCAGCACCATCCGGGTCGGACTTAACCAAAACCGGCAGGTCTATTACCTGTTTAAAAACAAGAAGCTGGCGGCTGTCTACACTGCCGAAGCCGGCAGCGATGGCACCGTCAATGGCAGCGGCAGCGTGATTGAAAGTGATGACCCGGTTTACCAGGGATTCAGTCTGACGGACCGGTTTGCGACCATCTCCAGCTATTACACTACCATCGTGCTGACGGCAGACGCCACGGTTAATCAAGAATATTTTGACGGCCTGTCTTTCCGGTATCCGGTAGTAATTAAGCTGACTGTTGATGATGTTGCAGCCCATCTGCAGCAGATGGCCGGTTATCAGTCAATCGTTTTATAGCCGGGCTGTCCAAGACCGCTGCGCTGATGCTGGTACTCAGACCTTTTATAGCCTGAGTGAAGCTGGCAGCGGTCTTTTTTGAGGCAAAACAGCGCGGCGGATTCGGGAAAAACGTTGCAATAAAAGCAGTGATAAAGTATTGTTTATATAGATATTGTACATATCGGGGAGGAATTTATGGCCAAAAAAGAACGGAAGTTTGTCAACGTCAACGGAAGCGAACCAACCAGCGCTCCCAAAACCGAAGTAAACAAGGGCAAAGCCACCGGCCAGCGCATCGGCGCGGTCGTAATATGGCTGCTGGCGATTGCCTGCGAAGTGCTGGCAATCTGCATGATTAACGGCATTCTGTATATTCCTGATGACAAGATGACGATGTGGCTGATTATTGCTTTGGTCGCCGATCTGGTCTTTGTGATCATCGGCTCACTGTTATGGAAATCAGCCAATGATATCGATCCGGCCAGCTCCAAGAATAAAACGAAGTTCTTCTTGTGGAACAACATGGGGGTTATCGTCAGTCTGATTGCCTTCTTCCCGTTCATCATCATTCTGCTGAACAACAAGAAGTTAGACGGCAAGCTGAAAAAGACGGCCACGGCTATTGCGGCGGCGGCTATGCTGATTGCCGGAGCTGTCTCCTATGACTGGAATCCCAAGTCGGCGGAAGATCTGGCGGCGGCTAAAGAAGAAGTTGTCGCGGAAAACGGCACCGATGTTGTCTACTGGACCCAGTGGGGCAAGTCATATCATCTGAATCCGGATTGCCAGACCCTGCAGAATTCGGCCACCGTCTATCAGGGCACGATTGAACAGGCTTATGAAGCACACCGGACTGATCCGTGCGACTTCTGCGCTGACGGCAAATAATAACAATCCTGCTGTCATAATAAAAGATCGCCTCAATATCTGATGCGATCTTTTTTGATGCCGTTATCTGATCAGACCGTAAGAAGCTCAGCGGCTTTCCTGGATCTTGATCAGTTCCTTGTAGTAATCAACAGCCTGGGGCAGGGCGGTGATGAAGATGTTCTCATCAACGGCATGCATGGAGTTCATCTGCTCGGCTGTCGTGCAGATGGGGGAGAAGCGGACACAGTCGTCACAGATTGGCCCGTAGAAGCGGGAATCGGTGCCGCCGGTAACAACATAAGGCATTATGCCGATGCCGGGGAACACTTTTTTGATGCATTCTTCCGTCATCTTGTAAGGCCGGCCGGTCAGATCGAGCGCTTTTGAAGGCGGGGTGGCCAGGACGACTTCCGTTTCAATATTATGCTTTTTAGCCATCTCCGTGATAATGCGGTTGGATTCTT
>CAYTET010000009.1:0-36668 GCA_964436975.1 uncultured Erysipelotrichaceae bacterium | reverse complement strand
GTTTTGGTGATTTCTCACTGCAAGATTTGGCTATTTCTATAATGCACTTAACAACCTTTACTAGAACTATCATTTGAGAATAACGAGATTTCCTTTACTGAATTAGAAAGCTTAGTAAATCTGGAATCCTACGATAATGTCCAGTCTGTTGAGAAGGGTGGTGTTGTGATAGTAGAAAATATTAACCAATTAAGCCAGAACGGTATGCGGCAACTTAAGAATTACATCCATATGAATAGCAAATGTTCTTTGGACAGTATTAATCTTGTTGTAGCTACCACATGTGATGAGGATTATGGCAAATTTAAGCACGATTTTGATGATTTATTCAGTAGCGTTATTCAAATACCTTCACTTGGTAATAGACCGCTAATAGAAAGGTATCAATTAATTGAAGAATTTTTAATTGAGGAAGCTAAACGAATTAATGTCGATATCTGTGCTGAATCCGAACTTCTGTATTGTTTGCTCTTATTTGAATGCAAGTATAATGTTTCCGATCTTAAATTGCAGATTAAACAAGCTTGTGTTAACGCCTATACGAGATGGTCACAAGATAGCGATGAGCATATAAGCCTTTATCTGAGCGATTTTAATATAGATGTCAGAAAGGGATTCTTATATTACCAAAGATACAAAGACGAACTCGATAAAATAATTAGACCACACATTGTTTATATCTACACTAAAGACGGGATGCCAAAATACGAGCATCATAAGAAAAGAGATTATTCCATTGACAATAGTAGCGAAGAACTGAAAAAGATTGAAAGCAGCATGAACAAAGAAGTTAATTATCGTAGGGACACAGCGTTATTAACTATTTTTACAGGAGCTGGAATTGCTGACAGTTTAAGAAGCAGCGTTCGAAGCTATAATGGTATCTCAAACATTTTGTCTTTGGATATACCTTTCGGCCAGGATAGTGCTGATACCTATAACAGTATCAAAAAAAAGATTATAGAGAATCGAGAATACAAAAGCTTTGTTGTGATTTTTGATTCTATCATTGTTAGACAGATGTTACATGTTCTGTCATTAGAATTGAAAATGCAAATAAAAGGTGTCTATTTTCCACTGGTTGGTATGGCAAATGAATGGGCTCGTAAATCAACTATGCCATATACATCGGAGCAACTTTCTAATGAGATTCTCGAAGATCTTAAAACATGTTCTAAAATTGAAAAAAAGGTTATAGTCGCACTGTCTACTAAAGAAGAAGGAATGGAAAAGCAACTTGTAGATTATCTAGAAAAGTACAATAAGGATAATTCGGTGAAAGTAATTGGATTAGCAATATCCGATGATGCAATGTTGAAAGAAAAACTGCTGAGCATCATGGATGAATATGTAATTGATTGCATTATCGGAACATATGATCCAAAAATCGTGGCTGTTCCATATATTCCAGTATCAAAGGTTTTAGGCAAATCTATTACACGAATTGGTAGTATCTCTAGCGAAGGTGGCAATGATGACAATTATCGTTACTGGGATATGGAAAAAGAAGAGATTTACCAATACTTGCTAGAAAACTTAAGTAATGTTGATATGACTAAAGCAAGGCCATTGATTGAGAGTCTTATCGTTTCACTAAAGAATCAATATGTCATTTCTAAAAGTACCGAAATAGGCTTGATAATGCATATTTCATGCGGTATCGATAAGATGATAGGAAATGATAAGATGCCGATATATCCAAATCGTGATGAAATAATAAAAAAATATTATGAAGAGTATAAAAATCTGCGAAAGCTAATAAAACCAATCGAAAACAAATTTCGGATTATTGTTTCAGATGATGAATTTGCCAATCTTTTAGCTATCGTTAAGAAATTATACAGAGGAGAAGAAATATAAATGATCGAAAATGAAGAAATTCAAAATAAAGCAATGACAATGATTTCTTTTTCTGGGATGGCAAAAGATAATGCATTTGCAGCAATAAAATGCGCCAAAAGGTTTGATTTTGCTGGAGCAGAAAACGCTTTTACTGAATACCATGGAAATATCAAAAAAGCACAACAAGCTCATACAGACATGTTGCAAATGGATGCTAAGGGTGAAGTAGACGGATTGGATATGTTATTAGCTCATGCACTTGACCAATTTATGAGTGCTATGTCTGTATATGATTTGGCGGTAGAGATTGTTGATGTTTATCGTGCTGTGCATAATATGAAAAATATCGAGGGTTAAATATGAAAATATTATTAGTATGTTCCGGTGGTATGTCAAGTAGTCTTATTAAGAGCAAAGTAAACAAATATGCTCAGGAAAAAGGCCTTGATATCACTATTGATGCTAAAGGATCAAATGAATTTACAGATTATATCAACGGGGTAGATGTCATTCTTTTAGGCCCACAAGTGGCATATCAAAAAGATGTAATTACTTCGCAATGCAGTATACCTGTTGAACCAATGGACCCAATTGATTATGCATTAGGAAACGCAGAGAAAATTGTTCAGCAGGCCCAAAAACTATTAGGGAGATAGGGAAAAATGAGTAACTTGCTTAATAACAATATTTTAAAAAAGGCCAAAAGTGGAATTGAAAAATTTTCATCTAGCAAGCCTGTTACAGCATTAATTAATGGAATGGGTTCCGTTATTGGATTAACTGCAGCAAGCGCAATGTTTTCAGTCGTAGGAGCTTTGCTGACATTATTTCATATTGTTGATGATTCAAGTCCAATTATTACCTGGCTTTCCATGCCAAGTACGGTGTGCTTAGGCATAATTGGTTTAGTATTGTCATTTACAATCGCCTATGAATATGCAAAACTATTGGGATTGGCCCCAGTTTCTTCTGGCGTTGCTTCAATTACACTGTTTATTTTGGTTGTATCTCCTATTACAAACGGTCAAATCACCACAACATATCTTGGTTCACAAGGCATGTGTATTGCTATGCTAATCGCATTAGTATCAGTTAAAATAACTGACATTTGTAAGAAAAAGAATATTGTCATAAAAATGCCCGATTCTATTCCTGAAGCTATTGCAAATTCATTTACAAACTTAATTCCGCTGTTTATAAATATTCTTTTCTGGTATGGATTAGATACTATACTAATCAATTTGACCGGAAATAGTCTGCCAGTAACGTTATATGGATTGATTGAGAAAGTAATGGTTGGAATAGATACTTTGCCAGCTGTTATGTTTACAATGGCAATTGCAATGGTATTATGGATCTTCGGTGTTCATGGAACAGCTGTTGTTTGGGCTGTCCTGTGGACTCCGCTGATTGCTTATTATGATAAGAATGCAGCTTTACAGGCAGCTGGTTTGGCTACAGTATATACTCCGATTATTCTTATTGAAGTGCAATATAGTTGTGGTGGTGATGGAATTCTATTACCGTTTTGTGTACAGTGTCTGCGTAGCAAATCCGAGCGTTTAAAGGCAGTAGGCAAGGTTGGCATTTTACCAGCACTGTTCAATATTTCTGAGCCAATTGTATTTGGTACTCCTATTCCTTATAACACAACATTGGCAGTTCCGTATATTTTAGCACCGATGCTCTCACTGCTCGCTGTTCATTTTGGATTTGTCATTGGTTTTTTTAAGCCATTTGATATCTTTAATATGGCTAATCTGCCAGTTGTCTTAAATATATTCTTTAAGGGAATGTATCTTCCTAATCTGCTTATTCCTGTAGTGATGTTTATCATAGGGTATGTTGTTTACTATCCTTTTTGGAAAAAATACGATGCTAAATTATTCGCTGAAGAACAAGCAAAATTAGCGATAAAAGAAGAAATTAAATAAAGTATGAGAGCCGTATTTCCCGCTGATTTTTTCTGGGGAGGAGCTACGGCGGCCAATCAATTTGAAGGCGGTTGGTTAAGTGATGGTAAAGCGCCTGCTGTTAGTGATTACATAACAGCAGGCACTAACATTAAGCCGAGACAACTAACCTTTTCAGAAACGAAAGCCTATGAGTATTATCCTTCCAGAAAAGCATCCAATCATTATAATCATTATAAAGAAGACATAAAGTTATTGGCAGAAATGGGATTTAAAATGTATCGAATGTCAATTTCTTGGAGTCGTATCTATCCCAACGGAGATGACATTACTCCAAATCAAAAGGGAATTGCTTTTTATTATTCGATATTTAAAGAACTCAAGAAATATAATATAGAACCGTTAGTCACATTAAATCATTTTGATTTACCCGCTCATTTAGCTGAAAAGTATAATGGATTT
This sequence comes from uncultured Erysipelotrichaceae bacterium, assembly GCA_964436975.1. Taxonomy (GTDB): domain Bacteria; phylum Bacillota_I; class Bacilli_A; order Erysipelotrichales; family Erysipelotrichaceae; genus CAYTET01. The sequence goes on along the minus strand of CAYTET010000009.1, from coordinate 32,451 downwards.
CTAAATAGAGAATGTATAGCAGAATTCGAAAAGTTTTGTAGAACTGTATTTACAGAATTCAATGGTCTAGTAAAGTACTGGTTGACCATTAATGAAATTAATTGTTGTATTAATAGCCCTATTGGCAAGACAATGTTTGGAACGTTTAGTAAAAACGATGAAGTTCTTATTGATGGTGGTTGTGATGACATTGAAATGACAGAAAATTTTCAAGTTTTGCATCATCTATTACTAGCTAGTGCTAAAGCAGTTATTATTGGTCATAGTATTAATCCGAAAAATAAAATCGGATGTATGATTGCTGGTAATTTGTGTTATCCTCGAACCTGCCATCCAAGTGATGTATGGTTGTCAATGAAGAATAATCTTTATGAAAATTGCTTATGTAGTGATGTAATGATTAATGGTTGTTATCCTTGTTATACTGACAGGGTTTTACAACAAAAAAAAGCTAAGCCTTTTATTCAAACTGTTGAAGATGCAGGAGTACTAAAAAAAGGTATCGTAGATTTTTATTCGTTCAGTTATTATTCTTCGGGCTGCTTAAGTAATCAAGCAGAGTTTACAAATGAAGTGTCGGGAAATCGGATGCATGCTATTGACAATCCATATCTGCAGAAAAGCCAATGAGGTTATCTAGAAGATGCAACAGGTTTAAGAATTTTTCTTAATGACGTATATAACAGATATCATGTCCCGATTATGATCGTGGAAAATGGATTAGGTTGCCGCGATACTTTAAACGAGGATAAAACAGTACATGATGATTATCGTATTGCTTATCATCGTAATCACATCGAAGCAATGAAGGAAGCAATTCTAGACGGAGTTGACCTAATTGCTTATACGACATGGGGATGCATCGATTTAGTGAGTGCAAGTGGTGGTCAGATGAGCAAGCGGTATGGCTTTGTTTATGTTGATGCTGATGATACCGGTCATGGTACTTTTAATCGGTATAAGAAAGACTCTTTTTATTGGTATAAAAAAGTCATCGAAACTAATGGGGAGAATACTGATTAACGTGAAAAAAGAAAAAATAACTCTTAATTCTGAATATGGTCTTCATGCCAGGCCAGCCACCTGTTTTGTTTGTGAGGCAAAAAAATATCAATGTGATATATACGTGGTTACGGAGGCAAACAAAAGAATTGATGCTAAATCGATAGTTTCTATTTTGGCTGCCAAAATTGGTGCAAATGAGACGATATCAATACTATGTGATGGTACTGACGAGAAAGAGGCTTTAATTGCAATGACGAATCTAATAGTAAATAAAATAAATATTAAATAAGCAAGGGGGCCAAAATGGGATTTCCAAAAGATTTTTATTGGGGTGGGGCCTGCGCGGCCAACCAATGTGAAGGGGCATATAATCAGGGCGGAAAAGGGTGGACTCAGTCCGATATTACAGTCGGTGGAGGCATTAAAAAACGAAGATATTCTACATATAAAACCTCTTCAGGTGAAGAATTTAAAGGCCCATACTGGATGAATTTGTGCCCAAAGGGATCGGTGCCTTATGTTGATCCTAATGAATACTATCCAAACCAGATTGGTGTCGATTTCTATCATCATTATAAAGAAGATATCGCATTGTTTGCGGAAATGGGTTTTAAAATGTTTAGAATGTCCATTTGTTGGGCCCGCATTTTTCCTCATGGCGATGATGCATATCCAAATCAGGAAGGATTGGATTTCTATAGGAATGTGTTTATAGAATGTCGTAAATATGGAATTGAACCACTAGTAACGATGAGCCATTTTGATGATCCAATGGACATCGAGTTAAGACTTGGTAGTTGGAGTGATAGGCATATTATTAACTTATTTTTAAAATATGCTAAAACTATATTTACTGAATATAAAGGTCTTGTAAAGTATTGGCTAACTTTTAATGAAATTGATGTACTGATGATGTTACCGGTCTATATAGACAAAAAAGAAGACTCATTTTATCAGGTCTGTTTTACCCAGTTGCATCACAAATTTCTTGCCAGTGCTAATGCAGTGATACTTGCTCATCAGATAGATCCAGATATGAAAGTTGGATGTATGATTGCGGGTGGCCCGTGTTATTATGCCTATTCATGCCATCCGGATGATCAGATTTCGTCATTGCTGGCCCAACAATTTAATTTTTATTGTAGTGATGTACAAATTAGGGGCGAATATCCTGCATATGCTGCCCGTATTTGGAAGCAACATAATATGAACATTATGATGACTGATGAAGACAGGGACTTATTGAAAAAAGGCAAATGCGATTTTTATTCATATTCCTATTACAATACGTTTTCGATGACGGATCGACCGGAAATTGCTGGAAAGTCGAATTCCCCCTTTGTTACAGGCGTTGAGAATCCTTATTTGAAATATTCAGAATGGGGGACCTGTATGGACCCCCAGGGTTTGCGTTATACTCTTAACCTAATTTATGATCGCTACCAATGCCCGATTATGGTTGTAGAAAACGGAGTGGGTCAGATAGACAAAGTTGATAATGGACAAATACATGATCCTTATCGAATTTGTTTTTTAAGAGAGCATATAAAACAGCTCGACCTTGCACTAGCTGATGGAGTCAATTTAATTGCTTATACAACCTGGGGATGTATTGATTTTGTTTCTTCTAGTTCAGGGCAAATGAGTAAAAGATATGGTTTTGTATATGTAGATAAAGATGATTTTGGAAAAGGGACATTAGAACGCATGAAAAAGGATAGCTTCTTCTGGTATAAGAAGGTGATTGAATCAAATGGAAAAGACCTTGAAGAATAAGCAAATTGAAAAACTTTCAAAAACTCATATCATTACTCTTATATGCACAATGTTGTTGATGGCAGCAACAGGCTTGGTTAATGTATATGGCCTGTTTTATAGACCATTGGTAGAAAAACTAGCCGTTGGTTATACCGCTGTGACGTTTCATTACAGTATTTTCTTTATGACGTCTGGCCTGTTTTTGCCGATAAGTTCTAGAATAATGATTAAATATGGGCTAAAAAAAACCATGATTACTGGTTGCATGCTGATAGCTGTTAGCGGTTTATTAATAGCTAATAGCAATTCGATTATTTTAATAAACCTTTTTGCTGTTATATTAGGAATAGGTTATTCACTAAATACTTATGTTTTTGCAATGACCGTTATTAATAACTGGTTCATCAAAAACAGAGGGTTATTCATGGGTCTTACAACGACTTGCAGTGGACTTGTATGTATGATTTATTCACCGATTATGACAATGTTAATTAACAGGTTTGGTTATTCAATTGCTTATTCAGTATTTACGCTGTCGATAATCGTGCTAAGTATCCCATTCATAGTTTACTGTCGTCTTACGCCTCAACAATGTGGCCTGCTTCCTTATGGTGGGGTGAAAAAGACTGATACAATAAGCGATAGCACGAAATCTATTGAAAAAGCAAATTATAAAAGCGGAAAATTTGTTAAGTTTGCAGCACTAATGATATGCTTGGCCTTGCCCTTTTCTTTTGTCGGTCACATATCCAATTTGGCTATAAACAATGGCTTTAATGATGCAGTGGCTTCATTGGCAGTATCGGTATTAATGTTTGGAAAACTTACTTTTAATGTATTGGTTGGAAAAATGGCCGATCGCTTTGGAGTAAACGTTGCTAATGTATTTTGCCTTGTGTTTAGTGCTATCGGTCTTATCGCTTTGCAGTTTGTACATTATTCACCAATTATGTTTTTGTTTTCAGCTTTCATTTTTTCTTCTTTTTATGGATATGCTGAAGTTGGCAAATCATTAGAAATAGGTAAAATATATGCCAATTCGCAGTATAGTCGGATTGCTTCAATAACAGAGTTAATCGTTACGATTGTCGGAGCTGTTATGGTCGTTATTGTAAGCTGTTTGTTTGATATGATGCAATCCTATTGCGGGGTTGTCATAATTATAGTTATTTGTGATATTGTTGCTATCATATTATTGAAGAATCTTTCGAAAGAGAAATAAAGGAGAATAATACTATGTACTATAAGAAATTCCAGAAAATTGAATTGTCGCGTTTAGGGATGGGCAACATGCGCTTGCCACAACTTGATGCTGCAAAAGCAGACAGCCCGATTGATTATGAAAAAACCAAAGAGATACTTGATTATGCAATAAAAAAGGGGATTACCTATTTTGATACAGCATATATATATAATAATGGTGATTCTGAACGCGTTTTAGGAAAGATTATGAAAGAATATCCACGTGATAGTTATTGCATTGCAGACAAATACTATGGAAAAGGATATCCAGATTATAAAGCAGTTTTTGAAGAACAACTTAATAGATTACAGACGGATCATATTGATTTCTATTTATGCCACAGTGTAAATGATGATAATGCCGACATCTATTTGGAAAATGGATGTATTGATTATTTTTTGCACCAGAAGGAACTGGGACGTATCAAGTATTTTGGCTTCTCATCACACGCACCACTCGAAATATTGGAAAGATTTGCCAGCCATCATCAGTGGGACTTTGCTCAGTTACAGATAAACTATCTTGATTGGTATTACTCACATACTGAAAAAGAATACGAAATTTTAAAAAAACATAATATCCCAATTATGGTTATGGAACCAATACGTGGTGGTGTATTGGCAAATCTTTCTGCCGAAGCAAGAAAGCCATTGCAACAGGCCCATCCTGATTGGACCGATGCAAAATGGGCACTTAAATTTGTTCAGTCATTAGATCAGGTTCAAGTTATTCTTTCTGGTATGAGCGCAATAGATCAGATTGTAGAAAACATTGATACCTTTGATAAGTTGGAAAAGTTAAATGATAATGAAATTGCTGCCTTAAAAGAATCGGTAAATATCTTTCATTCACAAATTTTTGTCCCCTGCACAGGTTGTAGATATTGTTGTGGTGGCTGCCCAGCTCAGATAAATATCCCCGAATATCTCAAAAAATACAATCGTTTCCGTGTTGAACCGTTATGGGGTTTAGATGGCATAGAAAAGATTGAAAGTGTTGGGGAACCAAAAGATTGCCAGCATTGTGGGAATTGCATGGGTCATTGTCCACAGAACATTAACACTCCAAAGATAATGGATGAACTGGCAAAGCTTATAGAAGCCAGAGAATAATGGGTAAAACAATTAGCATTTTTATCATATTATATGAAGCATTAGTATTATAATTTGGCATATAAACTATCCAAAAACTATGTCCTTGCCGCTTCAAAACTAATAAAAATGGCAGCTTCTTTTGTATAAATATCGAAGAGGCTGTCATTTTTTTATTGGGATGATGTAACTTGATATGGTATAAAAGGGAAGCTCACATGAGTAAATAACTGCATTTAGATCGACAACAGTATACAATATAATCATAAAAATGAATTCTAATAAACTATATAAATTATCATAATGATAAAAGAGGTATCTCAAATGCTTAAATCAGGACTCTATGAACAAGTGATTAATAAAGAGATAAGAACTGAACTTGATGACATTTCCCAAGCCAGACAGCTAACGTCTCCAATCGATAAGGCTGAAGCAGCTAAAGTTCTGACCCAGTATCTTTCTGATGTTGTTCAAAAGGGGTTGAACAATGTTATCGACAATGGGGGCGATCTTGCCAATCAGATTGATTTGACTAATGAGATTGTCAGTTTAATCGAAAGTGCGACAAAGGAAACGAGGTTTAATGAGCTCTCAGTTGATACACGGGCTGAACAGCTGCTGGCTTTATTGAAAGAGAATGATGATAGGATTGCTGTTGGTAAAACAGCGGCTGATTTAAATAGACCCGATACTTCTATTGCGCAAAGCAGTCTGTTTACGGGAGCTGTTCATGAGCCGCAGATGTACACTGAGTTAAAAAAAGAAATTGTCTCAGCTGACCGTATTGATATGCTGGTAAGCTTTATTAAATGGACAGGGCTGAGGCTGATAATGGAAGAACTGACTGCTTTTGCCCAAAATGGCGGCGAACTGCGTGTTATCACCACTTCTTATATGGGCGCTACCGATGTAAAAGCCATTGAGGCCCTGCGCAAACTGCCGGGAGTAAAGATTAAAGTAAGTTATGATACTACACGGACCCGTCTTCATGCCAAATCTTATGTCTTTTATCGCAACACAGGATTTACAACGGCATACGTTGGATCATCAAATCTTTCCAATGCAGCTATTTCAAGCGGTCTGGAGTGGAATGTAAAAGTTACGAAAAGAGATCTTCCGGAGACCATTGATAAAATAGAAGCAACTTTTGAAAGTTATTGGAACTCCAACGAATTTGAGTATTACTCTGAGGATCAGAAAGAAAGACTGGCCCGGGCTTTAAAGGCTGAGAAGTACTTTGATACCAATAATGATGAAGTCTATACCCTGGATATTATGCCTTATTCATATCAGCAGGAAATTCTTGATAAATTGGAAGCCGAGCGCACGATCCGCGGGTTCTACCGGAATCTGGTCGTGGCGGCTACCGGAACAGGCAAGACCGTTATTTCAGCGTTAGATTATAAACGGTTTCGCAAACAGAATGCTGATAGGCCGTGCCACCTTTTATTTGTAGCTCATCGGGAAGAAATACTAAAACAAAGCCTTTATACTTTCCGGGCCGTACTCAAGGATGCTAATTTTGGAGAGATGTTTGTCGGCAATTACAAACCGGATAACATCGATAATCTTTTTATATCTGTGCAGACTTTTAACTCCCAAGATTTCACCACTAAAACAGCAGCTGATTATTATGACTATATTGTTGTGGATGAATTCCATCATGCTGCAGCTCCTACCTATCAGGAATTACTTGATTATTATCGGCCCAAGATACTGCTTGGTCTTACCGCTACTCCTGAAAGAATGGATGGACAGAGTGTGCTGGGTTATTTTGGTGGCCGTATTGCGGCAGAAATTCGTTTGCCGGAAGCAATTGATCGCAAACTGCTTTGCCCCTTTCAGTACTTTGGTGTTACCGACAGCGTTGATTTGACTGATCTGCGCTGGAGTCGTGGCGGATATGATAAAAATGAATTAACAAAGGTTTATACATCCAGCGGCCGTATTGCTCAGCATCGGGCTGACATGGTAATCTCATCACTGCTCAAATATGTTACTGATATTGATGATGTTAAAGGACTTGGTTTTTGCGTATCGAAAGAGCATGCGGAGTTTATGTGCGATTATTTTAATGAAAAGGGCATTCCCTCGATATATCTGACCGCAGATTCAATTGATGATGTCCGCCGGACAGCCAAACAGCGTCTAGTATCCGGTGAACTACGTTTTATCTTTGTTGTTGATATTTACAATGAAGGTGTTGATATCCCCGAGGTCAACACAGTGTTATTTTTGCGCCCCACTGAATCCCTAACGGTTTTTTTACAGCAGTTGGGCCGTGGTTTGCGGCTGGCCGAAGATAAAGAATGCTTAACAGTACTGGATTTCATTGGACAGGCAAACCGGAAATATAACTTTGAGGATAAATTTGCGGCTTTGTTATGTAACACGGCCAAAGGGGTGACTCGAGAAATTAAGGAAGGCTTTGTTTCAGCTCCGAAAGGTTGCTACATTCAGTTGGAAAAGAAAGCCTCACAGTATGTTCTTGATAATATCCGATCCTCCTATGGCAATACTGCTGGCTTGGTTATGCGTCTTGAAACATTTGAAGAAGACAGCAGCCGATCTTTATCACTGCAAAACTTTTTGGATTATTATCGGCTTGACCCGTTGTCGATATACAAGTTTTCTTCTTTTTCCAGGTTATGCCAGCGGGCTGGCAAAATAGACGATTTTTCTGAGCCGCTTGAACAAAACATGACCAAAGCTTTCAGCCGTATTGCTTCTATAAATTCACGGAGGTGGATTGAATTTCTGCTGAACTTACTGCCTAAGTTAATCAAGACCGATTTATCGGCTCTGCCACTGGTTCAAAGGAGAATGCTGCAGATGTTTTATATATCTGTTTGGAGCGAAGCTATCAGTGACCAAAATAGGGAAGAAGCCATTAAGAATTTGAAGATGTTAGCTAAAAGCCCGGTGATGCTGGGTGAGTTAATGGAATTGCTGAATTATGATTACAATCATATTGATTTTGTTGATGAAAAGGTTGATTTAGGCTTTGATTGTCCGTTGGATTTGCATTGCACTTATAGCCGTGATCAGATTCTAACAGCAATGGATTATCTGACTCCCAGCAATGTACGAGAAGGAGTAAAATGGCTGCCTGATAAAAAATGTGATATCTTCTTCATCACCCTCAATAAAGCTGACAAAGATTACTCGCCGACTACAATGTATAACGATTATTCAATCAATGAGAGTCTGTTTCATTGGCAAAGTCAAAGCACTACAACTGACTCTGGTATAGTTGGTCAGCGATATATCAACCACCGCAAACTTGGCAGCACAGTGTTATTGTTTGTTCGCGAGTTTAAAACTGACACAACCGGCGCAGCACCATACACTTATTTAGGCAAAGCAGAATACGTCCAGCACAGCGGTTCACGGCCAATGAATATTACTTGGAAACTGGACAGGCCTATTCCGGCCAAGTTTTTGAAGAAAACAAATAAACTGGTCGTTGGATAACAATACGCTTATGATGCGGTTATCAGGCACGTGGTTTTATTTGTATAATTGTATTAGTTAAGTATTAGATAATAATGATGCTGTCGGAAGGTATAGATTTGGAGGTTTCCGCTATGCCAATGATTATATGCCCAGAATGCAAGCACCAAATATCAGATAAAGCGGAATTCTGCCTAAATTGCGGATTGCCTGCAAAGTATTTTACTATGACTGCTAGGGAACTTTGCGATAGTTAATCTCAAGAAAACACTATTATCTCTTTACATAAGAATAGATTTTCTTTGCAAAATAATCGTTTTGATAAAAAAAGCATTCCCAGCCAGTTGGCTTTGGAATGCTGGTGTTTTGCACGGCCAAAAGGGGCGAAAGTTTGCTATTGGCGTCTTTTAACAATGTTCATTTGATACAGTTCGCTGTTTATATACAGTTCCTCATAATCAAAGATAGGATTGTCGTCCAGATACTTCGTGTTGATTACGCGCAGAATCGGGTCTTTTTCAGAGATGCCAAGTTCGTTGGCAATGTAAAGAGGCGGAAAAATTGGACTGATGTTCTGGGTGGTGTACTCGACAATCATGCCATGATCTTTTCCGTATTTCAGTTTTGATCCGCCCAGAGCGTTTACAGTTAGATCAGGGTGCATTGCCACTGACATGAAGGTCTTTTCAAACATGACAGGAACGCCGTCGGCGTTTCTGGTTCTTTCAATATAATAAACGCTGTCAGTGGGTTTAATTCCCAGCAGATGGGCTACGCTGGCCCCGGCTTCCGTGATGCTGAAGGAAACAATTTTTGTCGAGGGTGTCTTCCCCAAAGTTTCCATGTCTTCCGTGAAGCTTTTTATCAGGGGTGATTTCTGAAACATTTTTCCGCCATTGACAAACGACCGGCTGCCCTGGGTCTTGGTGATATAGCCTTTATTAACCAGATTGCTCAGGGCCTGGCGAACGGTGACCCGCGAACAATTAAACATCTTGGTAAGTTCAGCTTCAGTCGGCAGCGGATTGTTGGGCGTGTAGATGCCCTGGCCGATTTTATCAATAATATCCTTTTCGATAAGCTGATATTTTTTGCTGTTGTAACTTGTATCGTTCATAGGGACTCCTTTAGACAACATGTATCTAAAAGTATTATATAAAAATACAAATAGTAATACAAGCTAAAATATGTATTGACAAGTCTTTCGAGCACTTGATAGCATAAGTTTAGACAAAGAGGAAAGGGGCAACAATGATCGGAATAGCTATCTGCACGCATGCAGATTTTGCACAGGGACTGAAGAATGCCTGTGAGATGATTGCCGGCAAGCAGGAAAACCTGAAGGCTTTCTGCTTTGACGGCGACGAAGAAATTACCGAGTTTGGCAACCGCATCAATGAACAGACCAAGGAATTCAGCGACGGCTGTGTCTATGTGACAGATATCCTGAATGCTACACCTTTTAATGCCGCCTTGATGGCAGTTGCGTATACGCAGAACGTCATTCTCTGCGGGGCTTCACTGCCCATGGTCCTGGAATTAGTCATCAAGAGAAACGGCTATGAAGGAACAGCGCGGGATCTGGCTAAGGAGATAATGGCTTCATCAGGTGATTATTGCGCCATGCGCGTTTCAGAAGATGTATTTAAATAAAGAAAGGAAGACAGCAGCATGATCAAGTTAGTTCGGTGTGATGAGCGTCTAATTCACGGACAGTGCATGCAGTTTATTGTCAGTGATTACCAGATAAAGAGGATTATCGTTGTCGATGATTCTACGGCTACCAACCCCATTCTCAAATCGATTTTTGAGACGGCGGTTCCCAAGCAGCTGACGGCTAATGTCTATACAGTCGCTGATTCACTCAGCCACATCAGCCAGGCCCTGACAGATGAAGTAAGCACTTTGCTGCTTATGAAGAATCCGCGAACCTATGTGCAGCTTCTGGGGCAGATTGATGATTTACCCAAGTCATTGAACATCGGCCCGCAGATGGCTAAAAACGGGGTCAAGTGTGTTGATTATGCCACGCTTCATCCTGAAGATGTTCAGGCCTGCACTGATTTGAACGAGCAGGGAGTGCATGTCTTCTTCAATGCTATCGGGGCCAGCGGCAGTGTAACCGAATGGACTGCTGTTGCCGGAAAGATTAAACAGTAAGGGACGCCTTGTTCAAAGGCGTGGATAAAGGAGGAAAAAAGATATGAGTTTTATTCAGGCGCTTCTCATAGGCTTGTTAGGCTATTGCGGCGCAAAATGGTCAATCCCTTTATGGGGTGATCTTGGTGGCTGGTGGACCATCGGTCGTCCGTTAGTTGCCGGTATGCTTATTGGCGCAATTCTGGGTGATGTTTCTAAAGGCATCATCTTCGGCTGCGCAATCAACTCATTATATTTAGGCACGATTACAGTGGGCGGTGTAGCGGCAAATGACATTAACTTTGCGGCTTACATCGGCATTCCGCTGGCCATGACATCAGGAGCATCGACCGATGAAGCTCTAGCCCTGGCTGCTCTGCTTGGAGCGTTAGGAATCTTTGTTTGGAACTTTGTAAAGATTATCAACGTCTACTGGGCTCATTTTATGAGCAAGAAGATTCAGGAAGGCAAACTCGATGTTGCCGCCAATGTGCCGCTGTTTGGCAATATCTTCCTGTTCGTCTGCCGCTTTACGCCGATTTTCCTGGCCTGTCTGCTCGGCCCGGCGCCGATGCAGAGTCTGATGAATTCGATTCCTTCATGGGTTTCTTCGATTATCGGAATCTTCGGCGGAATGCTGCCGCTGATTGGCTTTGCGATCATTCTGAAGACCTGTGTCAAGCAGTCCTATGAACTCATCTATTTCGCATTTGGCTTTGTTCTCTACACAAGTTTTGGCGTCAGTGTCATTTCGATTCTGGTCGTCTCCCTTGTCTTTGCCTTAATTGACTTCCGCTTTGGCGGACTGCTGCAGAAGGAGGGTGCCTAATATGTCGGAAACTGTTGAAAACAAGTCCCTTCTGACAAAGAAGGATGTACGCAAGGCCTGGTTTAACTGGATGTGGCTGAACCTGTCAACTCAGAACATGGAGATCATGCAGGCGCCGGCTCTGGTTCGCTCTTTATGGACAGCCAAGGATAAGCTTTATCCCAATGACAAGGCTAAACAGCAGGATTTAATGGAACGCCATATGGAGTTCTTTAACACCGAGCCTATCTGGGGCGGCCTTATCGTCGGCATTACCCTGGGCATTGAAGAAGAAAAGGCCAAGAATCCGGAGGTTCCTGATGAACTGTCCACCAGCATCAAGACCGCTCTGATGGGTCCGTGCGCTGGTCTGTTCGATTCATTGTTCCAGTCGACATTAGTTCCTATTATCTTAGCTATCGGCATTGGCATCTCCGCTGAAAACGGCTCCATTGTGGGTCCGCTGGTTTACATTGCCCTGTTCTGGGCGATTGTTCCCACGGTTTCCTGGCTGCTGTTCTATAACAGCTATAAGATGGGTATTACCGGAGTGCAGACAATTTTAGCCAGCGGCATCAAGGATCGCATTATCAGTGCCGCCAACATTGTCGGTCTTACTGTTATCGGAGCCGTTACGGCCTCCACTTGCAAGATCAATACCGGTCTGCAGTTTGTTTCCGGTGAAATGACCGTTAATGTCAACAACATCATCAACGGCATTCAGCCTAAACTCTTAGTCTTTATCGGGGCGATGGTTGTCTATCACCTCTTAGCCAAGAAGCGTGTCAGTGTCAATATGATCATGCTGTTCATGCTGATTATCTCGATTATCGGATACTTCACGACTATTCTGGCATAATTCAATCTAAGGGCCAGCTGAACCTGTTCATCTGGCCCTTATCTTTATCAGGGAAGGTTAAGGAGGACGTATGCTCGCATTCGATTATCAATTAACAAAAGAAGATATCCGGGATATGAACGGATATCTGGCAATCCATGACAAGAAGATCCAGCAGAAGGCAGTTTCCCTGTCGGTAGCTTTTGCCATTCTGCTAAGTGTAATAACCCTGCTGATCATGGGAATCAAAACAGCGTCGCTGTTTGTCATACTCATTGAAGCGCTGCTGGTGTTTCTGATCTTTCCGAAGATCTACTGGCGGGTGGTCTTCAGCCGAATCAGTAAAAAAATAGACGAAAATACTGACCTCATCAATTTCCATAGAATTCATGTGGAAATGACCGATTCAATTGCGGTGAAAAGCGATGAAACCAGTTTTAAAATAACTTCTGATGATATTATCACTTATGACTTTACCAAAACGATATGCATGATTTTCTACCGTGACGCTAAGGGCAAGAACAATACCCTGATTATTCCCGTCAGCACGATAGGGGATAATCTACAGGAAACGGTCAGCATGCTGGGAAGGATGGCGCCTAATGTTAACCAATCAGCAGATTCTAAAGAACATCAATAACGGCCTGATTATAAGCTGTCAGGTAAAAAAGGATGATCCCCAGTATCAGCCGGGCTGCATCGTGGCTTTAGCTAAGGCGGCCGTCTGGGGCCAGGCTGACGGTCTGCGCATCAATGAACCGGAAAACATCAGAGAAGTAAAACAAGCCTTTCCGGAAGTGTGCGTAATCGGCCTGTGGAAGAAACCGCGTCAGGACACCGAAGTGTTTATGACGCCGACCATGGCGGAAGTGAAAGCCTGCTTTGAGGCGGGGGCTGATATCATTGCTATTGACGGAACGCCGCGTCTTATTGACTGCCATCAGGCCTGGGACATCATTCCGCTGATTAAGAAAGAGTATCCCGGCAAACTGATTTTTGCGGATGTCAGGGATGATGTTGATGCCCAAGGGGCCATCAGCCGGGGCGCCGATTTTGTGGCTCCGACCTTCTACCGCTTCTCTGCGAATGCCAAGTCAACTGATCTGCCCGACTGGCCGATGGTCTGCCGGATGGTCAAGGCGGCCCAAGGCCGGGCCAAAGTAGTTATGGAAGGTAAAATATGGACGCCGGATGATGCCATCAGGGCTCTTCATTATGGCTGCTATGCCGTTGTGGTAGGCAGCGCAATAACCCGGCCACATTTAGTTACTAGACGCTTCCATGATCATATCTGCGGCTTTGCGGAAGAGCGCAGCCTGTTCTATTGAAAGGAAACCATTATGAGCAAAAAGATATTATGGACTGATTTCCACAGCAATCTTCATCATGAAGGCATTTCAGAGCTGCCCCGGTGGTTTGAACAAATGCAGGATATGATGGACTTCTGGCCCATCGCCTATTATCCCTTTTATATGCGCAAAGACAACAGCGGGCTGGGTGTAGAAGACCGCTATGAAGATGAGGCCATTCAGAAAGACTGGGAGTATATTCGCCAGTTTACCACTAAGGCCAATCAGAACGGCTATCCTATGTTCATGGGTTACGAGTGGCAGGGCGCCGGCCAAGACGGTGACCATAACGTTTTCTTTTTAGGCAATGACGGCAATCCGGTTTTTCCTTTGCGCTATGCCGATCTTGTGAAGCATTATAAAGATGACGCCGTCATAGGCATTCCGCACCATCTGGCCTACCAGCTGGATAACCGCGGCAAGAACTGGGCCACCCAGAATGATGCCTTTTCACCGCTGGCTGAGATTTATTCGTCGCACGGCAGTTCAGAGGATGATGATACCTGCATTCCCATGAACCGTCATATCCATATGGGCCCGCGCACCGGCATGACCTGTGTTTCGGCTGGGCTTAAGCAGGGCCATCGCTTTGGCATAATCGCGGCCGGTGATAATCATTCCTGTCCCGGTGTCTTTGGCTATGGAAGCACAGCCGTAATTGCTGATGGCAATACCAAAGAAAGCATCTGGCAGGCCCTGAAAAGCCGCCATACCTATGGCGTTTCAGGTGAGCGGATGAATCTGGCCTTCAATATTAATAATGCGATGATGGGAGATATCATCAGTTCAAGTCCGCAGGCTACCCTCAGGGTTGATGCGGTCGGGGGCAATGCCATTGACCGAATTGAAGTCTTGAAGGATGAGCGGGTCATCAGAATGATTCCCCATACTTCTGCTTACGAAGATGAACCGCTGCCTCAAACTGTTCGCTTTAAGTTCTTCCTGCAGGCAGGCTGGGGTCCGGATACTAGAGTCTTCCCCGATCTTTTAAAAAAGACATGGCAGGGCCGGGTGACAACGCCGGGCCGGCTTATTTCTGTTGAAAAGTGCTGGAGCACTTTCGGCCAGAAGATTATCAGCCAGACTGAAAAAGAACTGGCGTTCCAGCTAACAACGCATTCAACATCGGATTCCGGCAAATGGATGGGCCCGAGTGCGGTTACAACGGAAGGATTTATCATTGAGATTGAAGATGATATTGACTCATATGTCAGGATCAATATGGATGATGTCGAAGCTGTTTATACGGTAAAAGAACTGCTGGCAGCCTCGCACATCGTTTCAATGGACGATGAAGTCAAAAAACTGCTGCAGGAGCGTTATAATTTTACAGAATACTATCGCACCGATCCCTGGTGGCATAATGCCTACAAGTTCAAAATAGGCCGGGCAGCCGCCCAGAATGCCTATACAGCCCATTATGAAGAAACAATCTCGACAGCGGACTGTGCTCAGCTGCGGGTTAGAATCTGGCAGAAAAACGGGGCGATTGCTTGGAGCAGTCCGATTTTTATCAGATAGGGGAGTGATAGCATGAACGTCTTGTACATAAATACCCATGATACGGGTCGTCTGATTTCAGTTTACGGCCAGGCGGCTATAACGCCCAATTTAAAGAAGCTGGCCGAAGAGGCTGTTGTTTTTACTGAAGCCTTCAGCTGCGGACCGACTTGTTCGCCCAGCCGGGCCTGTCTGCTGACGGGTCTGTATCCGCATCAAAACGGCATGCTGGGTTTAGCCCAGCGAGGCTTTGCGCTTTACGATCCGCATCAGCATCTGGCCAGTTTTCTGTCTGATCATGGCTATCGTACGGCCATTAGTGGCATCCAGCATGAAGTCGGTTCGTATCTTGACATCAATCAGGCCAGCCTGCATGAACTGGGTTATCAGGATGTATTAACGACTGATCCGAAGACATATAAGAAAGAAGAACTGTGCGACTGGGACCGGCGCAACGCTGAACAAGCGGCCTTGTGGCTTAAAGAGTATCATTCCGCCAGCCCATTTATGCTGACGTACGGACTGCATTCAACCCACCGGCCATATCCCAAGAATATCAACAGTCAGATTGACCAGCGCTACGTTAAACCGGTGAATCCGGTTTATAACAATGAGGAAAACAGAACGGATCAGGCTCAGTTTCTGACTTCCGCCGCCCAGGCTGATGAAAGCATCGGCCTTGTCTTAAAGGCTCTGCACGAAAGCGGTCATTATACGGACACAATTGTTATCTTTACAACCGATCACGGCGTCGCAATGCCTTTTAACAAATGCACTTTAAATGATGCGGGCATCGGAGTGAGCATGATACTGCGTTATCCCGGCAGCCAGTGCAACGGCACTGTCTATGACGGCCTTTTCTCGCAGGTGGACTTATTTCCCACGCTGTGTGATTTATTGCAGCTGACCCGACCCGCCTATCTGCAGGGCCAGTCATTTGCCGGCTTGATTATGGAAAACCAGCCGATCTGCGATCAGCAGGTTTATGCCGAGATCAATTTCCATACTTCTTATGAACCGGCCCGCTGTGTGCGGACGGAAAGGTATAAGTATATTCGCTATTATGATGATTCATGGGATAAGATTAATCTGTCCAACATTGATGAGTCTGCGCCTAAAACTTTCTTGATGGAGCACGGCCTGGCGGAAATGCACAAATACCGGGAGGGCTTGTTTGACCTGTACTACGATCCTACTGAGCAGCATAACCTGTGCGATGACGAAAACTGTCTGGATGTGAAGAATGAATTGAGTGCCAGACTGCAGCAGCACCTTGTCGATACGGATGATCCTATTCTGAAAGGCCCGCTGCCGATATTAAAAGGATACAAGGTCAACAAGAAGACCTGTCTGCAGGCTTCCAGTGATGACCCTGACGATTATATTGAATATTAGTCTTCCCCAATCAAACACAGTCCTGAAAAGAGAACCGGTATGAAAGAATTGTCCGTGTTGATTAAGCCAGCCTCCAGCAAGTGCAATATGGCCTGCCGCTATTGTTTTTATCGTGACGAAGCCGGCCGCCGTCATAACGCGGATAGCGGCATGATGAACGATACGACAATGCGCTCATTAATTGATAAGACGCTGGCGCTTTATGCTGATAATGCTACTGTAAACTATATATTCCAGGGCGGCGAGCCGACATGCGCCGGCCTTTCGTTTTTTGAGGCTTTCACGGAGTATGTCAGCAAAGTGAAAAAACCGTCGCAGATGATCAGTTATTCACTTCAGACCAATGGTCTTACTCTTGATAAGACCTGGCTGGATCTGCTGCGAAAAGAGCATTTTCTGGTCGGCCTATCCATTGATGGTCCCGCCAGTCTGCATGATAAACAGCGCCTTATGCCAAACGGAGCGGGGACATGGCTTAAGGCCATGCAGACGGCCCGCTGCCTGCAGGATGCAGCGATTCCTTTTAACGTGCTGTCAGTAATAACGGCACAGACCGCTGAAAAGGCCCCTCTGTACTGGCAGTGGGCAATCGAAAACGGCTTTGATTATCTGCAGCCGATTCCGTGTCTGCCGCCGCTGCAGGGGCAAAGTCCTGATGCCCTCAGCCCGCAGGGTTTCTTTGCCTTTTATCAGGCCTTGTTTCCGCTATGGCAGAGCGAATTAAGAAAACAGCATTACATCAGTGTGCCGCTGTTTGACAACCTGATCCGGCAGTTAAACGGTCTGCCTTCGACATTATGCGGCGGCCAGGGTGTCTGCGGCCTGCAATACGTCATTGAAAGTGATGGCAGTGTCTATCCCTGTGACTTTTATGCACTGGACCGCTACCGGCTCGGCAATATAAATCACGATTCATTTGCCGCCCTGGCGGCGTCTTCGCCGGCCCATCTTTTTCTGGGCGAGGCCAGACGCAGCAGCCAGGCCTGTCAGAACTGTCCCTACATGAGTATCTGTCGGCGGCAATGCAAAAGAACTAATATCTGCTATTTCAATGATTCTTACTGTGGCTATCGCTCTTTTCTGGAAGGCAATTATGAGGCTTTGAGCAAGATTGCTGCTGATTTGGCTGAAGGACGGCTGTGCTGTAAAGCAGCCGGGGAGACAGTGTGATGAGAATAGTATGCTTTGCGGTAGCCTTTGCGGCCTGTTTGATCGGGAATATCTGCGGCATGGGCGGCGGGGTTATTATCAAGCCCGTTTTAAACTCGCTGGGCATGCTGTCCATGACAGCGATTAACTTTCTTTCCAGCTGCACAGTGTTGGGGATGTCCTTCTGGTCTGTCAGCAAATCTTTTATCCGCCATGAAACCCAGATTGATCTGCGCCTTACGACGATGCTGGCTGTGGGAGCCGCCGCCGGCGGGGTTATCGGCAAGAAGGCTTTTACCGGAATAGTCAGTCTACTGTCAGATGCCACAGCGGTCAGCGTCATTCAGGCCGCCATGCTGATGATTCTGACCTTTGCCACATTTCTGTATATCAGAAACGAAGAGAAAATCCGCACCCGGCGGGTTGACAATCTGATGCTGTGTGGACTGATTGGCTTGGGCCTGGGCATGCTGGGCGCTTTTCTAGGCATCGGCGGCGGACCTTTTAATGTTATGGCTTTATGCTACTTTTTTTCCATGGACGCAAAAACAGCGGCTAAAAACAGCCTGTATATCATCTTTGTCAGTCAGCTGACCGGTCTTTTACAGACTATTCTGTCCAATAACATGCCGGCAGTTGATCTGATATTATTGTTTGGCATGATAATCTGCGGTATTCTGGGCAGTGAAACGGGCATAATAATTAACGACAAGATAAGCAACAATGGGGTCAGACGCTTATTTGAATTGGCGATGCTTATGGTCATTGCGATATGCGTGTACAATTTGTGCCGGCTGCTGGTCATCTAGGCGGCTTGCCTTCTAATTATTCGTGCAAATTGGTTCAGTCTATGCTATATTATTAATTGCGCCGACATAGCTCAGCTGGCAGAGCGACGCATTCGTAATGCGTAGGTCCACGGTTCGATTCCGCGTGTCGGCACCATTGATAAATGGTAACGATCATGACTGCTGTTATGGTCGTTTTTTTATGGCGGAACGTATATAATGAGCATATTGTTACAGAAAGGCTGGCAATAATATGGCAGACAGACCGATAACGACTTTATTCATGCTTACTTCAGTTGATGGCAAGATCAGCACCGGCAGTTGCGACTCGTTGGATGTCGATAAAGATTTTCCCAAACTTGACGGAGTCAAACAGGGCTTAAGCCAGTATTACGAGATTGAGCAGACCATGGATCTGTGGTATCTGAATTCGGGCCGGGTCATGGCCAAAGTCGGCGCCAACGAAAAGCCGCTGCCGGCTAAAAGATCAATAATCAGTTTTGTGTTGCTGGATAACAGCCATCTGGACAAACATGGCATTGAATACTTCTGCGCTTATTTGAAAGAATTTGTCCTGGTTACCTCCAACCCTGATCATCCCGGTTTTGGCATAAAGTCCGACAACTTCCATATTCTGTATTGTGAAAAGCTGGATCTGAAAACAATGCTGCATGATCTGGCAATCCAATTTGGCTGTCAGCGGATCACGGTTCAGTCCGGATCCACCATTAATGCGGCGCTGCTGAAGCAGCATCTGTTTGATTACATTGACATTGTAGTGGCCCCGGTATTGATCGGCGGCACGGACACCAGCAGCCTGATCGGCGGCCCGTCATTAACCAGTCCCGATCAGTTAAGCGAACTGGGTGTATTGAAACTTATTAAAGCTGAAGAACTGAAGGATTCTTATCTGCGGCTGCGCTATGAAGTGGTCAATCATAATCCTGACTGAATAAATGGCGGATAGTTCCTATGGAAATAAAACACAGTAAAGCGACCGACGCCTTTATGAAAAGGTGCTGCCGCAATCTGAAAAATGATCAGCTGAACGCGTTTCTGGGTACGGCTGTAACGGCTCAGAATGAAAAGGCTGTCCAGCAGCAGCTGGGCCGCGCCGGCAGCTTTGAATTCAAACAGGATGCCGGATTGTGGCCGTCTCTGTTCATCCGGACAGCCGACTGGGTTAAATCACCCTATCACAGCCGCATCCGGCTGGACAGCATCAATGACAGTGCCTTCAGCTACCGCACGGTTCAGCTGACACCGGGCCAGCTGTTCAACGCTGATGCCATTCAGCCTGACGGTGACCGCTGTCTGGCGGACTGGATTAAGCTGCGGGCTCTGGATCAGCCCTGTTCGGCGGTTTTTCTGTATCATAAGGAGCAGCCTTGGATGCTGGATGCCCCCTCGGAAGCCCTGACCAATGATCCGCCGGCCCAGCAGGCCCGCGGCAAAGTCATTACTTTTGGCTTGGGCATCGGCTATTTTGCCTATATGGCGCTGCGCAATCCGCAAGTGGAGACGGTGACCGTCATTGAGAAAGAGCCGGCCGTTATCGCGATGTTTGAAAAGCACATTCAACCGCAGTTTGAGAATCAGGACCGTCTGAAGATCATTCATGGCGATGCTTTAGACTGGTTTAATGAACCGGCCCTAACCCCTTATGACTATATCTATACGGATATCTGGCACAGCGGGGATGACGGCATGATAATGATGGAAAAACTGCTGAAGCAGTATCAGCCCCCGCTGGCTAAAGCGGCTTTCTGGATTGAAGATTCCTGCCTGGAAACGGTCTGGACACTGGTTTTCATGTATTTCTATGAACTGTACTACGGCCGTACTATGGCGCTGAATCAGCAGTATAAGCCATTATACCGGAAAGTCAGAGCCTACTTCAGCCATCTGGATATAACGGTCGCGGAAGTCAGCCAGCTGCAGGATCTAATCTATAACCGGGCTGTTTTGAGACAGATTCTGGGCTCGTAAGCCGGTCAAAAGGGACAATAGGATGTTCCCTTTTATTTGCCTTCTTACTTGAAAATGGTTCAAGCAGTGGCTATAATGGCATTGCGGTGGAGGTGAAACGATGGCGTCAACATATCTCTGCATTGATCTTAAATCGTTTTATGCCTCGGTAGAATGTGTTGAAAGGGGGCTGGACCCCCTGAAGGCTCTGCTGGTTGTGGCTGATCCGTCCCGCACCGACAAGACGATCTGTCTGGCGGTATCTCCGGCTTTAAAGGCTTTGGGAGTGCGCAATCGCTGCCGGCTGTACGAGGTGCCGGCCAATCTTGACTATATAATCGCTTTGCCGCAGATGCAGAAATATATTGATTATTCGGCTGATATTTACGGCATCTATCTGAAATATGTGGCCGCGGCTGATATTCATGTCTATTCCATTGACGAAGCCTTTCTGGATGTGACTTCTTATCTTAAATGGTACGGCCTGACCGGCAGGCAGATGGCCAGCATGATCATTTCGGATATTTTAAGGACAACAGGCATAACGGCAACCTGCGGCATCGGCACCAATCTGTATCTGACCAAGGTGGCCCTGGATGTTCTGGCCAAGCATGCCCCTGATTATATTGCAGAGCTGAACAGTGATTCTTTCAAAGAAAAGCTTTGGCAGTATCAGCCTTTGACTGACTTCTGGCGGATTGGCGGCGGCACCGCCCGCCGGCTGGCTGAACTTAACATCTATACCATGGAGCAGCTGGCCCATACTGATGAAGAGATTATAAGAAAACAATTTGGCGTAGACGGACAGCTGCTGATTGACCATGCCTGGGGCATTGAACCGGTCACCATTGCCGATATCAAGGCTTATCGGTCAAAAAGTCATTCCTTATCCAACGGTCAGGCAATCGGCACGGCCTGTGACTGGCAGCGCGGCCGCCTGCTTGTAAAGGAAATGGTTGATCAGCTCTGCCTGGATATGGCCGGGCAGCAGCTGATTACCGATGCCATTAGTCTGGCGGTCGGATACAATGACGGAGCTTCGGCCGGCGGATCGGTTCATCTAACAGTTAGGACGAATTCGCCCAAACTATTAGATGAAGCCTTTCTAGCCATCTATGACAGACGGGTCGGCCATGATCACAAACTAAGCTATATCGGTCTGTGCTGCGGCAATATCACCAGTCAGGATAACGAATCATACGATCTGTTTACGGATACGGAGGCCATAGCCAAGGAAAAAGCTGTTCAGCAGGCCCTGGTTAAAATAAAGAAAAAATACGGAATTAACGCCGTATTGAAGGGCATGAACCTGCTGGCGGAAGGAACCGGCAAACAGCGCAATTTACAGATAGGAGGCCATCGCAGTGGCAAAGAAAAATGAATATGCCGACCGGGCTAAGCAGTTTATTCCTTTTGATGCCTTGAAAGGCTTCCGGATGGCTCTGCAGGCCAAGGAGAAGGTTACCGCTGACCGCTGGGAGCTGTCTGAGGACCAGAAAGAAGAAATCGACAGTGTCCTGCGTAGACTGCAGCCGGCCGTCATGGTAAAGGCTGAATACTACAGTGAAAACGGCTGTCTGCAGATAACCGGTCTGGTCACCGCAATTGATGCGGCAGATCAGACGCTGCGGATCGTCAAGACGGTCATCCGCTATGAGGATATTGTCCGAATCCAGATTATCAGCGGCATCAAAGAGGGGGATGAGTGGGATGAAACAGTATGTTGATGTCATCTGCGTGCATGAGCGCAGCGGCCGGATTCTGCCCATCAGCGTTATCTGGCAGGATGGCATCCGCTATGCCATTGACAAGATTACCCAGATAGTTCCAGCCGCTTCTTTAAAAAGCGGCGGCTGCGGGCTGCGCTATACCTGCCGGTTTGGCAGCAGTGTACGGTATATGTATCTGGAGGATGATGGCAAGTGGTTTGTGGAAAAGGCCGGGTTTGAAAACAACCGGTATTCATAATAAAAAAACTGCCGTCAGGCAGCTGATTCATCAGAGAATCATGTGACTGTAGTGACGGCAGTTTTCTTTTCCTTATTACAACCAGTCAATTGTCAGGGGGGGACAATTATTATTTTTGACTAGTCGATGGAGATGTAATTGGTGTCATCCTTGACCGGCAGTTCTTCTTTGGGAACATTGACCGTCAGGACACCATTGTTATAATTGGCCTTGATGAGTTTCTCATCAACATTGCCAACATAGAAGCAGCGTGAGGTCTGACCCTCGAAACGCTCTTTCCGCAGGAAGTTATGTTCCTTGTTTTCGGATTCAGTCTTCTTTTCAGCGGCAATGGTCAGATAGCCGTCATCCAGACTGATCTTGACATTCTCCTTGGTATAACCCGGCAGATCAACGGTGAAGATGTAATTCTTTTCATCTTCGGTAACATCGGTCTTCATTAAATCACCGGAAGATACCCACGGGGTAAACATGTCATTCCAATAATTGCGGACATCCTTCTCCAATTCATGTTCTTTTCTAGGTGATAAGTACAGCATACAGCATCGCTCCTTTTTGTATTTGTTAGCACTCTCTATTCCTAAGTGCTAAATACATTATAGTCTATTCCTTAGCACTGTCAAGCGTTGAGTGCTAAAAATCGTACTATTTTTTATCGAAAGTTCAAAAAGCCCAGTATTTACTGGATTTTTGATGCAAAATATTTTTTAACATTTTGTTAAAAACGGGCTCTTTTGGTTTAAAAAGTTGCTTTATGATGCCTTTTTTTGGTTCTGTTTGATGTCTGAAAATAGTAATTTGTCCGAAACTATCCGACCTTAATTTGCTTAAACCATTATGCGTTGAAACAAGGAGAAAGTTTTTAATCGATTATGCGACAGCGAATTATTGTGTTTCATCAACTTTTCTGTTCTTCAGGCCGCGTCGTAAAAAAATCCTGCTTTCTTTTACAGAAGCAGGATTTGTTTTGTATCAGAGAACCTTGGACAGAAAGTCCTGAGCCCGGGCGGTTTGGGGATGTGCGAAGAAGTCAGCGGGAGAGGCGGATTCAATAATTTTGCCTTCATCCATGAAGATAATCTGATCAGCCACTTCCTTGGCAAAGTTCATTTCATGGGTGACGATGACCATTGTCATGTCCTCTTTGGCCAGTTGTCTTATGACGTCCAGCACTTCCTTTACCATTTCCGGGTCCAGGGACGAGGTCGGCTCGTCAAACAGCATTATTGACGGCTCCATGGCCAGCGCCCGCATAATGGCGACTCTTTGCTGCTGACCGCCGGACAGCTTGCTGACATAGCTGTCAGCCTTGTCGGCCAAACCGATCCGGGTCAGCAGGCTCATGGCTTTTTCTTCGGCCTGCTTTTTAGTCATCCCTTTTACCGTAACCGGTGCCAGTGTCATGTTTTCCATGACGGTAAGATGATTAAACAGATTGAAATGCTGGAAGACAAATCCCATCTTCATCCGCAGCTGGCTTAAGGCAGCTTCATCATTGCTGTCAAGAGTCTGACCGTCGATGGTAATAATGCCACCATCCGGTTTTTCCAGACCGTTCAGACAGCGCAGCGTGGTGCTCTTGCCGGAACCGGAAGGCCCGATCAAGGCCACGATCTGATTGTCATTGACGGTAAAGGAGACATCATTGACGGCATGCACTTTAGTAAAGTGCTTGACCAGATGAGTTACTTCAATCACTGATGGCCACCTTCCTTTCAATAAAAGCTGACAGCCGTGAAATGGCAAAGGTCAGCACAAAGTAGATCAGACCGGCCCCCAGCATCGGCAGAAAATAATTGTAGTAATGGGCTCCGATGATTTCGGAAGTCTTCATCAGATCGACGACACCGATGGTGGAAATTAAAGACGAATCTTTGATCAGGGTTATAAATTCGCTGGTCAGCGGGGGGATGATGCGGCGGAAGGCCTGGGGCAGAATAATCTTGTTCATGGTCTGTTTGTGACTCATGCCCAGGCTGTAGCCGGCTTCCCACTGGCCGATGTCGACAGCATTGATGGAACTGCGGATCAGTTCGCAGCTGTAAGCTCCGGAGTTGATGCCGATAGCGCCGATGCCCAGCAGAAGGGGATCGACCGACAGATAATTGCCGGTAATGAGCTGATAGATCAGCGGAATACCCAGAAAGGCAAAGGACAGCTGCAGAAGCATCGGGGTGCCCCGGATGAATTCCACATAGATATTGGCAATTATTCTTAAGATGATATTACGGCTGAGTTTGCAGGCCGCGGCGATGATACCTAAAACGGTACCAATTAAAACGGCGCAGACAGCTACAAGCAGGGAGATTTTGGCTCCCTGCAGCATAAACACGATATTCTCAGCCGTAAATATTTTAGCAAACATCTCTTACAGGCCCCATTTTTCCTTCAGGGCAGCGTAAGCGTCAGAAGCAACATATTCATCCAGGGCCGCGTTGATGGCATCAGCCAGCTTGTCATTGCCCTTCTTGATGATGATCTCAGCTTCTTCAACCGTTAAGGCTTCTTCAACTTTGACTAAGCCCATGGAGGCGACATAGTTGTCACCGACCGCTTCATCAGCGACGACGGCATCAACCTGGCCGGCCTGCAGAGCCTGAAACATTACCGTATAGTCACCCGGATAAACCATGGTGGCACCGGCATCCTGGGCGGCGGCATCGCCGGTTGTCCCGGTGCCGGCGGCTACCTTTTTACCGGCCAGATCAGCGGCGGTGGTAATTCCGGTGTCGGCTCTGGTGATGATGACCTGCTTGGAATCAAGGTACTTGTGGGAGAAGATGACATCTCTTTCCGCATCGTAGGTGAAGCAGGAGATGCCAAGATCACACTGGCTGGCCTGCAGGGAGGTGACGATATTGCTGAAGTCCATCTGCTTCCATTCAATGACATAGCTGGTGCTGTTCTGGGCATTCAGAACATCAATGACGCCCTGGGCCATTTCGATATCAAAGCCGATTAAATTGTTGGAAGTATCCAGAGATTCAAACGGGGGATAGTCAGGCGAGGTAGCGATGATAATCTTGTCGGTTGTCAGCAGCTCGGATGTAAAGGTGCCGCTGTCGGAATTGGCATTGCCGGACGAGCCGCAGGCGGCCAGGCTGATGACCATAAGAATTGATAAGGCGCTGATTAATAGCTTTTTCATAAGTTTTTCCTCTTTCTTTCGTTTTTATTTAAGCCAGAACCGCAGGCTGCCGCTTTGATACAGCACTCCCTGGTCCTGGGGTATACCGGTAATCGTATAGCTGATAATCTTTTCAATCAGGGCTGCTGTTTCAGTCAGCACGGCCGGTTTGGCGTAGGGCTCGTTGTGCGAGCAGATCAGTGTATAGCCGGCATACTGGCGGCCCAGCTCGGCCAGGGTATTCTGATAGACGTCCAGCGGACAGCCTTCAAAGCTGTACAGGACGGCCGGATACCAGGTATCGCCGGTAAACAGCAGTTTGTTGCCGTCATCGGCAAAGACGACACTGTCATCGCTGTGGCCGGGGGCCGGCTGCAGCCTGATTCGTCGCTGGCCCAGATCGAAGGTGAAGCCGGTCTCAACCGGCTGGCAGCTGATTGGTTTGAACTGGTAATCAACATGCTTGATCGGGCTGATCGTGGCGAAGGTGTCATCGGCAAGAACCTGCCGGTAGTGGAGGGGGCTGTAGCCGTTGGCCATGATGTTAAGCATGGACGGGTGATTGTAGACATAGACTTTGTCAAATTCGGCATCATTGCCGATGTGGTCAAAGTGCTTATGGGTATTAGTCACCAGCAGTTCTTTAAACCAGAGCTGTTCGATGACCGGCTTGATGGGGCAGACCCCCAGACCGGTATCGATCAGCAGGGCTCTGTCCTGCCCCTTGACCAGATAGCTGATCACTTCCTGAAACTGATACGGCTCACAGATGGCGATGACATCAAAGCCGATATCATAAGCGGTATACCAGCCGCTGTTTACGGTCAGCTGCTTAAACTGACTGAACTGGGGCCGGGGAATCTCATCCTGCCAATTGCTCATACTTAACCGCCTCCTGTCTTTCTGAATACAAAAAAAGCCGCCTCTAGAACATGTTCTAGAGACGACTTGTCATCGCGGTACCACCCTAGTTGCCTTATCCTCTTGGGATAAAGCCCCTCTTCCGTAACGCCGGAACGCGGATCTTCCTATTAACTTCAGAAAATCACCTCGGGAGTGCGGTTCATCAAGGCTTTCATGTCCGTCTTCCATCAGTTCCCGGACTCGCTTGTTTCCAGCATTGACTACTCTCTCCGTCATTGGATTGTTCACAGTCTAACGCACCCGGTGAAAGAATGTCAACAGTTTTCTGAAAATTTCTGAAAATTATTTTAGAAAGGACTTCCGGCAATTTCTACAAAGGCTGTCCTGACGGCCCTGCATCATCCGGCCGGTCTTAAAGCCGGGTGTCAATCCAGATTCCCTCATCCCGGATGAGCGCATTGGTCAGGGAGCGGTAGAAATGCTGGGCCTCCTCATTAGCGGCGATCAGTCCGATTAAAGTGTCGGTATGCTGCCGCTTCAGCTGTTCGGTTAAGGCCGTCATCAGCTTCTGGGCAATGCCATGGTGCCGGCAGTCTTTGAGCACACAGAGCCAGTCCAGATAGGCCTTGATCGAACCGTCAAAATGGCTGGCAATAATAGTTGAATCAATCCGCCCGACCACTTTGCCGTCAGCATAAGCCAGCAGGGATAAAGAATTTCTGAAGCGGTCATCGTCAAAACTGGCCGTTACTTTACGGATGTAGTCATCATCAATCTGCCAGCCCCAGAAATCTTCCTGCCGGCGCAGTTCGGCTTCAAACTCCAGAACATCCCCGATGCGCTGTTTGGTGTAGGGCCTTATTTCAATTTCCATGGCAGTTATCAGCTATTTCTGCAGAAAGGTTTCGATTTCAGCAATGTAAAGGTCATGATAGTCATGGCGGGGATAGGCCTCGGCTTCAACACTGTGATCGATGAACTGTTCCGGTTTATACGGGCTGACGAACAGTTTGCGGCATATCAGAACCTTGTCCGCCTCCGCAAAGTAGGGAATGTCATGCAGTTCAGCCACCGTCAGGCCGCTGCCGGCGATTTTATCCTGCTGGTAGCCGGAGACCGAACCCATATAATTCAAAGCTTTCTCATATTTCTGATGATTTAAAAAGGACAGCGAAAAACCGGCGGCCTTATCAACCAGCGTTTTGGTAAAGCGGGTCGGCCGGATGACAACAAAAGCGACATTGCGCCGCCACATCACGCCCAAGCCGCCCCAGCTGGCCGTCATGGCGTTGATCCGGTCATCCGCCTTGGCGCTGATCAGCATCCAGTCAGTGCCGATGGCGGTAAAGGGATTGATGACAAACTCTTTGGGGCTGACCTGTTTTAATTGTTCCATTTTATAAACTCCTCCTTGTTTCTTTAATAATGGTATCACAACGTCTGTGTTAAATCGCGGTAAAGAAGTTTGACCGCCGGGTTATAATGACTGATAATTAACCCGTAAGATAAGGAGCGATACTATGTCTGCTGCCGCTGTTTGGCTTAATGCCTTTTTTGCCGGATTTGATTATACTGTTTTCAATTTTTTTCACAGCCTGCTGGAATCGGCCGGAACCGTGCTGACCCCGTTTTTCCGGGGCCTGACTTTTCTGGGCGAGCTGGGCTGGGCAATGATTGTTTTGGCAATCGGGCTGATGCTTTTCCGCAAGACCCGCCGGGCCGGTCTGGCGATAGCTCTGGCCCTGATTCTGTCAGGGCTGCTGACCGATGTAATACTGAAGAATCTGATTGGCCGGCCCCGGCCGTTTGTTGATCAGAGCAGTCTGTACTACCAGTGGTATCTGCAGGCCGGCAGCCAGTATGCCCAGAACTATTCTTTTCCTTCCGGCCATACCAGCACCGCCATGGCGGCTATGCTGGTTGTCTTCATGTCTTTTAAGCACCGGCACAGCTGGCCGGCTTTCATCTATGTGCTGTTAATGGGAGCATCCCGGGTTTATTTTCTGGTCCATTATCCCTCGGATATACTGGGCGGGCTGGTGGTCGGCACTATTGCCGGACTGGGCGGCCTGTATATTGTTAAACTGCTGCAGAAGTACGGCGACAGTCATCCGGACAGCTGGCTGGTCAAATCAGGCTTTGCCAGCAGCCGGGAGGCGGTCTGATGACGGCTGATACAAAGGTAATAAATTATGCTGTCTTTGGCGCCGGACGCATCATGCCCCGGATCGTGCGCGGTCTGAAAATGTGTCCGCAGGCCAAACTTTACGCTATCGGCTGCCGTGACAGTGAGCAGGCCGGCCGGCAGGCCGAACTGCAGGGAGCACTGACTTCCGGCACCTACCGGCAGCTGCTGGATGATAAAAATGTTGATGCGGTATATATAGCCACCTATAACCTGAATCATTATGAGATGGTGACGGCGGCTCTGCAGGCCGGCAAGCACGTTATCTGTGAAAAGCCGATGGTGCCGACCGCCCGGCTGGCCAATGAACTGTTTGATCTGGCGGGCCGGAATCACCGGCTGCTGATGGTGGCGCATAAAGGCGTTTTTCTGCCGATGAATAAAAAAATCAAAGAAATGATTGCGGACGGGGTCTTGGGCGATGTTGCCTTCATGACCGCCCAGTACTGCTATCAGGGACCGTTTGCTGCCGATCACTGGGTCTTTGATCCGGCCACCGGCGGCAGTCTGATGGATGTCGGGGTTTATCCGGTTTCCCTGCTCAACTATTTAAGCGGGGCCGCGATCAGCAGTGTCCAGCGGCAGACCCGGCCCGCCTATAACGGGGTGGATGGCTATGCCCAGTTTGACATCAGCTATCAGAACGGCCGGATGGCCCAGGGCCGCAGCAGCCTTTTAGTGCAGACGCCCAACCTGCTGACCGTTTATGGCACGTCCGGTTATCTGACGGCGGCCGATTTCTGGAAAAGCGGCCATGCCGACTATTACATTGCCGGCAGTCATTATGAACTGAATGAAGAGATGAAATCCGATTTCTATTATGAGATCCAGCATTTTACCGACTGCCTGCTCCAGGGCCTGACGGAAAGCCCGATCATGTCAAGACAGGCTGAGCTGCAGATTCTGCAGGTCGTCGGCAAAGATTATCAGCCCTACTGATGCATAATAAAAGCCGCAGCTTCATGGAAACTGCGGCTTTATCAGCTGTTTAGGCCGTCGGCTTCTTTTTCTTAAGCTGACGCTGAATCAGTTTGACGATTTCAACAATCGGGATAATGATGATGGACAGACCCAGCGCGGTTAAGAATTCTTCCGGCTTCAGGGCATCCAGATGGAAATAGACATTAAGCGGTGAATACACGGCGACAAGGGTCAGAACAAATGACAGAACCATTGAGCCGTAAAGCAGCTTGTTGTGGTCTTTGAGATGGAAGATGGAAGCGGTCAGAGAGCGCATGTTGAAGGCGTGGCAGATCTCGCACATTGACAGGGTGATAAAGGCCATTGTCATGCCGTCAGCCCCGGAATGGACGGCGCCGATGTAGTAGGATGTTAAAGTCAGCACCGCAATGATCAGGCCCTGGTAAATGATACCGAAGCCGACCCCGTTGGCAAAGATGCTCTCATCAGCCGGCCGCGGGGCTTTTTTCATATTGTCAGCTTCCGCTGTCTCCATGCCCAAAGCCAAAGCCGGGAAGCTGTCAGTCAGCAGGTTGACCCACAGCAGGTGGACCGGCAGCAGCAGCTTGATATCAAGCAGGGTGGCAGTGAACAGGGCAATGACTTCAGCCGCGTTGGATGACAGCAGAAACGCTATGGCTTTTAAAATGTTGGCATAGATGCGCCGGCCTTCTTCCACGGCATGAACGATGGTGGCAAAGTTATCATCAGCCAGAACCATATCCGCCACATTCTTGGTGACGTCAGTGCCGGTAATGCCCATGCCGATGCCGATATCGGCCGTTTTCAGGGCCGGGGCGTCATTGACGCCGTCACCGGTCATGGCGGTGATCATGCCGCTGTGCTGCCAGGCTTTGACAATTCTGACCTTATGCTCCGGCTGGACCCGGGCATAGACACAGTATTTGGCGATATTCTGTTCCAGCTGCTCATCACTCATTCGGCCGACATCGCTGCCGGTCAGAGCCTGATGGGGATCAGTCAGAATGCCCAGCTGCCTGGCAATGGCGACAGCCGTATCCTTATGGTCACCGGTAATCATGACTACTTTAATACCGGCGGCCTTGCAGTCATCAACGGCGGCTTTCACTTCATCCCTTATCGGGTCGATCATGCCGATCAGGCCGGTAAAGGTCAGATCTTTTTCGACATCTTCACTGGTGACACTTTCCGGCAGGAAATCATATTCCGCATAGGCTCCGGCCAAAACGCGCAGCGCCTGGTCGGCCATTTCTTTGTTCTGTTTTCTGATGGCTTCTTTGGCGGTTTCCGTCAGCGGGCGGACGCCGTCAGCGGTCAGCAGGTGGCTGCACCGGCTCAGCAGTTCATCAACGGCACCTTTGGTATACTGGACATAGCCGCCGGCGGGAATCTGGTGAATGGTGGTCATCAGCTTGCGCTCGGAATCAAAAGGCACTTCACTGACCCGGGGCCAGGTTTTCAAAAGCTCGTCTTTATCAATATCCATTTTAAGGGCAAAATCAACCAGCGCGGTTTCCGTCGGATCGCCGATCAGTGTGCCGTCGGTATTGCGGCGGGAATCATTGCACATGGCCAGAATGGTAGCCAGTCTGGCTTTGTCGGGACTGTAGCTTTCGGTCACCGTCATTTTATTCTGGGTCAGCGTGCCGGTCTTATCGGAGCAGATGACCTGGGCGCAGCCCAACGTCTCCACTGCGGTCAGCTTGCGGATTATGGCCTGCCGCTTTGACATGCGGGTCACACCCATGGAAAGAACAACGGTAACAACAGCGACCAGACCTTCCGGAATGGCTGCCACGGCCAGACTGACGGCCGTCATGAACATGTCGAGAATAGTCTGGCCGGAAAAATCGCCGTGGCGGACCAGACCGAAGACAAAGATGAAGACACAGATGCCTAATACTAAATAACTGAGCACCTTGGAAAGGTGGGCCAGTTTTTTCTGCAGGGGGGTCTTGTCTTCGGCAGTTGCCGTCAGCACCCCGGCGATATGACCCATTTCCGTATTCATGCCGGTTGCGGTAATGATGCCGCAGCCCCGGCCGTAGACAACGTTGGTGCCCTGATAGGCCATATTGCAGCGGTCGGCCAGGATGACTTCATCATGACCGGGGGCCGGCTGGGGAATGGCAAGACTCTTTTCAACCGGCACCGATTCACCGGTCAGAGCCGCTTCTTCGACTTTTAAACTGGCGCACTCGAACAGGCGCATATCGGCCGGCACGGCATCGCCGGCATCCAGCACTACGATATCGCCGGCTGTCAGCTGTTCGGTTTTGACTAAGGTCATCTGGCCGCCGCGCTTGACTTTGGCCATGGCTGCTGCCATCTTCTGCAGTGCTTCAATGGCCTTTTCGGCCTTGGATTCCTGATAAACGCCCAAAATGGAATTGACCAGGACAACAATGATGATGATGATCATGTCGGTAAGTTCGCCCAGACCGGCAGAAATAGCGGCCGCCGCCAGCAGCATGATGATCATCGGATCGGCAATCTGCTTTAAGAAGCGCTTGAAAAGGGACTCCTTTTTGGCTTCGGCAAACTTGTTCAGACCGTTCTGTTTGAGTCTGTCAGCCGCCTGGGCGGCGGTCAGCCCGTCAGCCGAGGTGTCCAGATCGGTCATGGTCTGGCCGACTGTTTTCTGATAATAGTTCATTATAAGTTCTCCTTCAGGGTCTAAAAAACCCATGGCAACAATGTGTCACAGGTCTTGCTTTCCATTTCGGAGTACAAGGCCAGACATTGTTCATGTCGGTTGTTGACCTTGCAGCTTTAAGCTACTCCCCAATAACAAGCGTATTGTAGCGAAAAGGGCCGTAAAAGTCAATAGGAGGGCCCCTGATGCAACTGTGTCTGTGGGCCCCTGATGCAACTGTGTCTT
>CAYTET010000008.1:22438-37384 GCA_964436975.1 uncultured Erysipelotrichaceae bacterium | reverse complement strand
TATGTGACCGTTGCCGTCACGCCGTTCTGCACAATCGCAGCCGGCGTATTATAGGCGTATTCAGCCGCCAGCAACGGTTGTATTTCAACATAAGTGTGGGCAGCACTATAGGTGTAAGCTGTGGTGGTGCTTGACGTATAAGCGCCACTGTCGCTGGTGCGCCACTTATAACCTTTTGTATAGTCGGTTAGCACTGGCGCTGTTATGAAAGCGCCTCTAATGCCTGTAGAGCCGTTATCTCTTACCGTCACCGCGCTTCCGGAAATGGTGATGTTGTCACTACTGATAAAATTATAAATGCCATAACCATTATTCGCGGCGCCGCCGGTGGCAGAAACTGTGCTCCCGGTGATGCTGACCGGACCACCAGAAATCATTCCGGCGCTATATATAACAGCCTGATTGCCGTAAGCCGCAACAGTGCTGTTACTGATGGTAATTCCACTGCCGGCATATATTCCGACACTCCAGACTTGGGTGCTACTGCCATAACCGGTAGCCGTCAGACTGCCGACGGCTCCCCCCGTGGCGCCGTTCTGAATTGTTAATTTGCCTCCAAGATATATGCCATAACTGCTGGCGCCGGAGGCAGCAGCGACCCCGTTGATGGTATTGCTGCCAATCAGTTTGATAGTCAGATCGCCGGAAGCATAGATACCCATTTTGTCACTATCATTGTCGCCATCCCTGTTATAGGCCGTGTTTATCGTTGCTCCGTTTAGCGTAAGGGTGGCGGACGTGCTGTCAAAATAAGCCGTGCAGCCGCCTGTCCCCAGCGTTCCGCTGCCTGCCGCTGCCCCGCTTACCAGATAAGGAGTCGTGCTGTTAAGCTCTACGCCACCCACATTAACTGTTGTGGAACCGGCCGCCTGCACTGTGGTTGGCAGCAAACAAACTACCAGCAACAAAGCCAGGGCTGCCGCAAAAATTCTTTTTATCATATTTTTTCTTATTTCCCCCATAAGGCCCTCAATAAGCCCGCAAATCACTGACTAAAATTGAAAACCATACTGCTTCTTTTCAGGCATATTATCAGCCCATAATCGTATATAAACAAGAGGAAAACCAGCGAAAAAAACATTATAAAAAGAGAATACCGACTGGACCATAATTAATTACTCAAAATTGCTCATACGGCCATTTCGCAGGAGCGGTCACAGCCGTAAAAAACGGCCCGGCTTATCTAATGAGCCGGACCGCTATATTTGATGATGCTATGCCACTCTGTTATATGCTTTCGGCGTTGACAAACTGGCTCTGCCACAGATCGGCATAGAAGCCGTTGGCATCAAGCAGCTGCTGGTGAGTGCCCTTTTCCACTATGTCACCGTCTTTCATTACCAGAATCAGATCGGCATCCCGGATTGTTGACAGCCGGTGGGCGATGGTAAATGACGTCCGCCCCTCCGTTAGCTTCTCCAAAGCCTGCTGAACCAGCTGTTCGGTATGGGTATCAACCGAACTGGTGGCTTCATCCAGAATCAGCAGCGGAGCATCCGCTACCATGGTGCGGGCAATGGTCATCAGCTGACGCTGGCCGGCCGAAAGGTTGGAGTCATCAGTCAGGATAGTGTCATAGCCATTTGGCAGCGAATGAATGAAGTGATCCAGGCCGACCGCCTGGCAGGCCTGCTCGACCTGCTGGTCGGTAACGTTGGGCTTGGAATAGATGATATTGTTTTTGATGGTGTCTTCAAACAGCCAGGTGTCCTGCAGGACCATGCCGAACAGCTGATGGACATTATCCCGGCTGATGCTGGCAATATCGGTGCCGTCAATCAGAATCCGGCCGCCATCAAGCTCATAGAAGCGCATCAGCAGATTGACCATGGTTGTCTTGCCGGCGCCGGTCGGTCCGACAATGGCGACCTTCTGGCCCGGGGCAATGTCAACGGAGAAATCATGAATGATGGTCTTGCCCGGAACATAGCCGAACTTGACGTGATCAAAGACAACCCGGCCCTTGGGGGCAACAAAATTCTTCGTCTTGGCTGATTCGTCGGCCATCTCATCTTCATCCAGAAAAGCGAAGACTCTTTCTGCCGCCGCCCCGGCCGACTGCAGGCTGGTCACCGCTTGGGCAACCTGGCCCAGCGGCTGGGTAAACAGTTTGACATAAACAATGAACGCCACGATAACGCCAAAGGAAATCGCACCGGACTGGGTCAGAATGGCTCCGACGACGCAGACAGCCAGATAGCCGCAGTTGCCGCTCAGCTCCATTAAGGGGCCCATGATGCCGGAATAAAACTGGCTCTTGCGGCTGGACTGATACAGCTTTTCATTGATCTCATCAAACTGCCGGCTGCCTTCAGCTTCACCGTTATAGGCCTTGACAATGATATGACCGGCATACATCTCTTCAATGTGGCCGTTGATCATACCCAGATTATAGGAAGTCTGGGAGAAATACTTCTGGGAATGGCGGACTATCAGGTTCATGAAGATGAACCCGACCATGCTGGTTGTCAGCGCCACCACTGCCAGCACCACGTTAGTCAGCAGCATGCCGACAGCGCTGCCGATAAACAGCACCAGAGCGCTGATGATCTCGCCTAAAGCCTGCCGCATGGAATCGGATATCGTATCAACATCATTGGTGACCCGGCTCAGCAGATCGCCAAACGAGGCTGAGTCAAACCGGCTCAGGGGAATGCGGTTGAGCTTCTGGGAAATCGAAGTCCGCATGGTTTTGCCGGTCTTCTGCGAAAGATTGATCAAAAGATAATTCTGGGTATAAGTCAGGGCAAAGCTTAAGACATAAAGCAGCACAAGCTGGATGCCGATGGCAATGATGCCATCGATATCAATAGCTTTCGCCGCAATGCCGGCATCGATCATATCAGTAATCCGGCTCAGCTTGTCCGGACCGAACAGGGAGAACACCGCTCCGCCCACTGTTGCGACCATGGCCGCAATCAGGGTGAATTTGAACTTCAGGCAGTACTGCAGAATCATCAGCCAGGCTTTTTTGAAGTCATGGGGTTTTTCAGCGGCTTTGGCAAACCGGCCGCCCAGATCACCCTTCATATTGACCTGACCGAATTCGTATTGTTCTTTTGCCATCAGGCCAATTCCTCCTGCGAAAGCTGCGTCTGGGCAATCTGCTGATACAGACGGCATTCTTTTAACAGCTGCTGGTGGGTGCCCTGGCCGACAATGGCGCCGTCATCCAGCACGATGATCTTGTCAGCGTCCCGGATGGTGCCGATGCGCTGGGCCACCAGAATAGTAGTTACGCCGGCCGTCTTGGTTTTCAGCTGGTTGCGCAGCTGCCGGTCGGTCTTGTAGTCAAGAGCGGAAAAGGAATCATCAAAGATGTATATCTCCGGTTTGCGGCAGACCGCCCGGGCGATGGAAAGCCGCTGCTTCTGACCGCCGGACAGATTGCTGCCGCCCCGGGCGACAAACGAATCAATGCCCTGTTTCATCTGACTGACAAACTTCGTGGCCTGGGCGATGTCAATGCTGTCAGTGACATCCTTTTCATCCGGCTTGGCCGCACCGTTGTCGCCATAGGCAACATTGGATTTAACCGTTCCGGAAAACAGGACGGCGCGCTGGGTCGCAAAGCCGATCAGATTGCGCAGGGCCTGCTGGGAATACTCTCTGATATCCACCCCGTTGAGCAGAACCTGGCCGCCATTGCAGTCATAAAGACGCGGAATCAGCTGGACTAAAGAAGTCTTGCCGCAGCCGGTGGCTCCGATAAAAGCCACTGTCTGGCCGGGCGCCGCGGTAAAGGAAATATCGTGCAGCGTATCGGTTGAGGTATTGGGATAGCGGAAACTGACATTCTTAAACTCCAGCCGGCCGCCCTTAGCAACTTCGGCAGCGGGGCCGTCGATAATAGTCGGCTTGGTGGACAGAACCTGCTGGATCCGCTCAGCGCTGACGGCCGCCCGCGGATACTGGTTGAAGACCATATTCAGATTCATGAATGACTGCAGCAGCTTGGCGGCATATGAGGAAAAGACCACCATATCCGAAAAGATATCCAGCTGCTCACTGCCAACTGTATTGGCAATTAGATAGGCACCGATCACATAGATGCCGACCGTCAGAAAATTGTTCGCAAATTTTATGCTGGGCCGCATCAGACTCATGGCATGATGGGCTTTTATTTCATTATCGGTAAGAACATCATTGGCCTGCTCGAATTTGGCCTGCTGGTACTGCTCGGCATTGTAAGCCCGGATAACCCGGATGCCGGTCAGATTCTCCCGCAGGGTCCGGCTGAGATCATCCGTCATCTGCTGGCGGCGGCGCAGCCGGGGATGGGCATAGATTATCATGAAGATGACAACACAGCTTACCAGCGCCACGGTGGCGGCCGTCATGGCCGTCCACTGCCAGTAGCGGGTTGAAATTTTGAACAGCGCCCAGCCGGCGGTAAACGGCATGCTGATCAGCATCCGCAGGCCGCGGGACATGAAGTTCTGGATCTGGGTGACATCATTTGTCGACCGCGTAATCAAAGAAGCCGTGGAAAAACCGTCAATCTCTCCCAGGGAGAAAGACTCCACTTTCTGGTACATGGCCTGACGCAGCTGGCTGGAGAACATGGAAGCCAGCTTGGTTGTGGTGTAATCGGCCGCAATGGCGGCTACGGCGCTGGCGACCGCACACACCAGCATCCAGATTCCGTTTTGGATAATGGCATCAAAACTGCTGCCCTGGGTTTTTACCAGTTTGGTAATGGTCGCCATGTAATCATAAATCTTCAGACTGAAGTAGACCTGGGCGGCAATGACAATCACACTGCCGACCAACAGCTCCCACTGCCGGCGGTGCAGGTATTTAAGCATCAGTTTAATCATTGGCCGGCCTCATTTACTATTTTCAGCAGCTGACCCAGCTGCTCTTTCTGGCTGTCATCGAGATGGCCGAAAAGCCGGGCCGTGGCTGCAATGCGGATCTTCTGCAGCTGCCGGCTCTGCTGGCTGCCGGCTTCCGTAATACTGATCAGCTGCTGGCGGCGGTCCGTCTGACTCTGCTGCCGAATGATGTAGCCTCTTTTTTCCAGATTATTCAAAGCCGTGGTCAGTGACTGCGGCCTGACTTCCAGTATATCAGCCAGTTCGCCGGGCGTTTTAGGCCCCTGCCGGTCCAGCCGGGATAAAAGCTTGCCATAGCCTTTGCTGGCCAGAACTGTATCATTGCTGACCGTGTCAAACTCTGCTGCATAGATCCGCCGGTATAAGCCGTGGGCGCGATTGAGCAGATGCAGTATTTCCAGATCATCCATATTCATCAGCTCCTTTATTAAGACATCTGATATTAAGATATCTTAATATTTATGGTTTGTCAACATATTATTGCTTTTGAAAGGCTTTTGTTTATTCCGGCCGGTACAATTTGTATAATTAAGGGACAAGGAGGTCTTTATGCGCCATCCCGACCTGCTTCACTATTACCAATTGGGCTATCTGCTGCAGCATCCGGGAATGTCCCGGAAAGGGTTTTTAAGCCGGTTTGGCCTGAGTGAATACCAAGGCCGCCAGACCGAAAGGGCCCTCCAAAACCTGCAGAGTGAATTTGGTCTGGCCTTTGACTTCAAGACCTTCATAAACTGCCGTATTACCGCTTCAGCACTCTATAACCGCCGCTGTCCTGATCTGTTTGCTTTCTGCCAGCGGCTGACGCCGCTGATAAACAGCGAGACCGACTTATGGCTGAAAGCCAGTCTGGCCCGCCTGCTGCTGATGGCCGCCGGACCGCTGACCGTTGACTCGTTGGCCCAGCAGGTCGGCTATTCAAAATCCAACATCCGCGACCCGCTCAAATGGGCCCGCGGCTATATTGAATCCTACGGCTTAAC
This sequence comes from uncultured Erysipelotrichaceae bacterium, assembly GCA_964436975.1. Classification (GTDB taxonomy): domain Bacteria; phylum Bacillota_I; class Bacilli_A; order Erysipelotrichales; family Erysipelotrichaceae; genus CAYTET01. Next base: position 31,563 of record CAYTET010000008.1, on the reverse strand, counting down.
CGTTGCCGTCCGGCCGACGGACGGGCTGCAGGTTAAGGGCAGCCAGCTGAAGATCCGCCTCTGTCTGAGTGACCTTTACGGCATCCTGGATCCGGCCGTGGTCAGTCCGGAAGATAACTATTGCCGCCGCCGCCTTCAGATCAGTCGGCTGGTCGATGAAGTTGTCGAACAGCAGCAGCTCGATGGCCTGAACACTTCAGCTGTTGTCAGCTATCTTAGCATAGCCGCAACCAGAATCAGCGCTGGCTTTCCGCCGGTTCAGCCGGACGCTTCTCCCTGGCCCGACCGCCCTTCATCAACGGCCGCCCGCCAGATTAGCGGGCATCTTGGCCTGGCGTCTGCTGGCCTGGCCGCTGAAACAGCCGCCCTTGATTACGTGCTGCTGATCAACGATTTCAATCCGGATGATCTCAGCCAGCTGGTCAAAACCGCCCCGGCCCAGTCCGGCCGGCCGTCTTTATATGATGTCTTTTATCACTGGCTTAATGATGAGCTGCAGCTGCCCCTGAGCCGCAGCGATGAAAACTATCTGCACCAGCTGACCGACCGCTGGATGCTGGCTGATGCCTGCCGGCGGCTGGAATCCCGTTTTTACGGCCTGGACCAGATCAGCACTGCCGGCGACAATGTTCTGCTGGCCCTGTTTGACCGGCAGGCCCGGGAAATGTTAAGTAACTATTTTGGCTATGAGCCGTCGGCCTATGCCGCGGCCCCCCTGCTTTCCTTTATCAGCTATCTGATCCTGCTGCAGCCGGTACACTATCCGCCGCTGAAAATCGGCCTGATCAGCCAAAACGGACTTGAGGGAGCCAACCGGCTGAAACAGCTGATCAAAGCCAATGTCAGCCGCCGGTATTATCAGACCGCAGCCGTTTTAGATTACCGCAGCGCAATTAAAGATACCGGTTTTTACTACGACCTGCTGATAACCGACAGTCCCATCAGCGGTCCGCTGCAGGACAGCGCTCTGCTGGTCAGCCCGGCGCAGGCTTCCAATCTCGACCAGCTGGTCAGAAAGCGGCGCAATCTGTGCGCCGGCAACCTGCATCTGCTGACCACAACGGACCAGGCCCAGATTACCCAGCGCCTGAAAAAAACGGCAGCGGCTGTCATGGCCTCTTCCGCTATCCGTTTTATTTATATTCCTGCCTCTGACAGCAGCCGCAACTGGCTGGCTGTCGGGCCCTTCCAGAAAGGCTGCGGTCTGCTTTTCCAGGGCCGGCTGACCAGCCGCAATATCCGCTTCTATTATGAACTGTTAAATCTTCTCTGCGCCGATTACAGCTTTGCCGCCAGTCTGCTGGCCAATCCGACAATGCAGCTGATCAACGAAAAGCTTAATGAGGCAGCTGATTAGCGGCGGCCCGGTCTGACAGATAATACATGACCCGGTGCTTTTTCAGATAGATAAAGCTGATGATCAGCTCACACCACTGGTCAATATTGAAAGCCCACCATATCCAGGTGATTTCCAGTTTCAGAACTTTGCTGAAGAGATAAACCAGCGGCAGCCTGATCAGCCAGATGCCGACAAAGTTGATGATCATCGGCGCTTTTTCATGATGGCTGGCCCGGATGTAGCCGAAGAATACTTTAGAAAGATTCTGGGCCAGATGACACCAGACGATCGTATACAGATAGTTCAGGGCAATCGGGATTAATTCGGTCTTGTCGGTCAGCAGTCTGACCAGCACCGGTGAGCCGAAAGCCAGAATCATTATCGCTATAACACTGAAAATCAGACACTGCTTAATCAGGTGATGATAATAAGTCTGGTAAAGATGATCGTCATTCTGCCCGATGGCAATGGCAGCCATGCTCGTTGAAGCGCTCACAAAACTGGTGGCGACAATATCGCACAGTCCTTCCGCCTGCAGGCCGACCTGATAGGCCGCATAGCTGTTCTGGCCGTAGCTCAGAATTATGCTGCTCAGAATAACCGTTGACACCTGCCAGAAGGAATTCTCCAGCGCCGCCGGCACCCCGGTGGAAAACAACTCTTTGGCGTCCTGGCGTTCGATGCGGGGCAGTTTTTTGGCTCCGCCGTTGAACCGGTAGAGGCCGTTGCGACCGTAAATCAGATACAGACCCATTGAGCACATGAAAACCTGGGTGATAATCTGGGATATGCCGGCGCCGGTCAGGCCCAATCCGGATAGTGAACCGATACCGAAAACCAGGGCATAACCGATTGTTATATTAATCAGGTTGCCGAAAAAAGCCGTGAACATCGGGGTGCGGGTATTGCCGCGGGCCTGAAAGGCAGCTGAGTTGAGCGCTACGGTGGCGATAAACGGAAAGCCGCAGGCCGTCAGCCGCAGCAGACGGCTGGCCGTTTCCAGCAGAACCGGATCATCCGTCATTAAACCGATGAACAGTTTGGGGAATAGTATTATTACCAGGCTAATAATCAAGGCCAGCGGCACAATTGTGCAGTAGCCTGTTTCCTGCAGCTTGCGGCAGCGGGCAATGTCATTTTTTCCATAAGCTTTAGCCGAAACAACCATGACGCCGATAGCCAGGCCGCGGAACACCGAGTAGTATATATTGTAGATGCGGTTAGCCAGACCGTAGGCTGAAATGTCACTGACCGTCAAGTGACCGATGTATCCGGTCAAGACCATGCCGGCTAAAGTTATCAGAATGTTTTCGATCATCACGGGAAACAGAATATTTATAATCTGACGATCGATAGGATTCCTTTTTCTGTTAGCCATCATTGCCTCTTTCCTGCGCCGATAATACGCCTATTTTAGCCCTTTACCGGCTTTACTGCAACAGGGCATCATCCCCTTACGGCAATATTACCGGCCGGCAGTCGGGCCGCCTGTGGAAAGATTATTTTATTCCGTTATAATAATGTTAATTGGAGGCCTTTATATGGAAAATGTCGCATTCGATTATAATGCTGAAAAGAATCTGCATCTGCTCTACCCGGCCGGTCTGTTTCTGACCTGCGGCGATGCCGTCGCGTATAATACCATGACCATCGGCTGGGGCAATATCGGCATCAACTGGAGTCAGCCCTGCTTTACCGTTCTGGTGGCCAAAAGCCGCTATACCCATGATTTCTTCGACCGCTTTGATACTTTTACCGTCACCGTGCCCTATGATGATCAGAAAGAGCTGCTGAAACTGGTCGGCACCCAGTCCGGCCGGATTATTAAAAAGACCGATAATAAAATAGTGCCGATGAATTCCGGCGTAGCGATTGCTACTCCGCATGTGGCCTGTCAGGGCATGGTCTATGAATGCCATGTCATTGCCCGTTACCAGACAACTAAAGAACTGCTCGATCCGGTCATATACCAGAAGCGCTATGCCGCTACCGATAACTTCCATACGGTCTATGTCGGTCAGATTATGGCCAGCTATCTGCAGTAGGTCTTTCTAACTGTTTTTGATTATTAGTTTTACCAAGAGTCATCATGACTCTTTTTTTACAGCTTTCGCACTGTCCAGTACAGATACAGCGGTATTTTCTGTAGCCAGGCCATCTGGACAGACAAACCGGCCTGCTCATCCGTCGGCTGGGGCTCATTAAGGTCTTCGATTATAAGATTGGCCTTAACAAAAGCTTTGACATAATCCTGCAGGGTGCGGTGATGCCATAAGACCGGCGTTTCGCCGCCATAAAGCGGGGCCGGCCACTGGGCCGGCTCAAAGTAATTTTTTGACCACGACCTGCCGGTCGATGCCTTCACCCTGCCGGCCGATGCCGATCTGATGGTTGCCGTCAAAACAGGGATGGAGCACACTGGCATACATCCGGCCGCCCGGTTTCAAAACGCGGGCCGCTTCTTTTACCGTGCCCGCCAGATCCGAACAGTCCATCAGCATCATGGAACAGAGCACGATATCAAAACTTTCCGCGCCAACAGAAGCTAAGTCACAGCTGTTGGCCAGCATAAAGGTTACCGGCAGCTGCTGCTGTAAGGCCGTCTTTTGGGCATAGGCAATAGCGGCGGTGCTGCCGTCAGCTCCTGTTACGACGGCCCCTCTTTTAGCCAGTTCAATGGCGTAGCCGCCTTCACCGCAGCCCAGATCCAGAATCGTCCTGTCATTTACCTTTCCCATCAGCTGCAGCATGTAAGGCATGATAAACTGCAGCCGGCTTTCATCCTGTAAAGCCAGCCTGATCCATTCCTCACCCATTTCATTCCATGCTCTTGTTGATTCGTCCCGCTTCATAGGTTTCCTCTTCCTTCTGTCCGGCAATAAACAAAGCAGCATCATTATTTTTCTTTCAGCGATGCTGCTTTTTTCTTGTTCAATTGTACCTTCGCTGTTTGATAGCGGCAGCCGGCCGCCTAATTATAACAGGCCAGCAGTTCCATGATTTTAGCCACAAACGCCGGCCGGTCAATGTCATAGACCAGATAGCCGTTATTCAAACCCATCTGCTTATCGGAGAATTCATCGGTAACCGTAGCGCCCCGGCAGATCAGCCCTTCGGTCTCACAGACAATAGAGCACTGCTGGTAGACAAACATTTCCGGATGGACGGCAAACATCACCGCACAGGGATCATGCTGCGGAATGCCGCGGTTTTCTGAATATACCGACAGGGCATTGGACCGCAGCGACATCTTGTAGATTAATTCGGCCTGCGGATTGTTCAGCCGGCCGATCTGCTCCGCTTCCTGCGGAGTGATGTAGGCTTTATGGGTAACATCCAGCGGGCACATGTAAACCGGTATGCCGCTGTGCAGCATTATCTCACAGGCTTCCGGATCCACAAAGACATTGAATTCGGTAGCCGGCGTGGTATTGCCGGCAAAGAAGGCTCCGCCCATTACCACAATCCGCTTCAGATAGTCCTTAATATCCGGATGAAGCAGGCAGGCCGTCGCTACATTGGTAAACGGTCCGGTTGCAATCAGGGTAATCTGGCCGGGATTCTGGCGGGCCAGCTGGTAGATCAGCTCCCAGGCCGGCCGGGGATCATATGACTTGCCGGAATCCGGCAGATCCAGACCCAGCATGCCATTGACGCCGTGGACCTCGGCCGCCGTATGCAGCGGCTGGTTGAGGGGCTGGGCGGCCCCCAGGGCCACCGGCACATCCAGCCCGATGAAAGCAGCTGTCTTAAGGGCATTGGGCCCGGTATACTTCAGCTCCACATTGCCGGCTACCGCCGTAATGGCCAGAATATCCAGCTCCGGCATCTGGCGGGCAATGGTCAGGGCAAAGATATCATCAACGCCCGGATCGCAGTCAATTATTGCTTTTTGTTTTTCAGTCATGACTGCCTCCTCCATAGCTTGCACAGGCTTCCACAATCATATCCACAAATCCGGCCCGGTTGAGATTCAAAGACACGACCGCATTAGGCGGCTGGTGGGATTTGTTGTAGTAATCGCCGACGGTCTTGCCGCGGCAGTACTTGCCGCCCCGCTCAATATCGACATACATCTCTTTAGTAACAAACAGCTCCGGCTTCAACAGATAGCCCACCGCACAGGGGTCGTGCAGCGGGGCGCCGGGGTAGCCCAGCGTCTGATGGAATTTGTAGAAAAACTTCAGCCATTCATAGACAATGGTGCTAACCGGATTGGACAGCTGGTTGATCCGGTTAAAATCATCCGGGGTAACATAGGCTTTTTCAGTGGTATCCAGCGGCATCATGACAATAGGAATGCCGGAATGAAAGACGGCATAAGCGGCCTGCGGATCAATCAGGATGTTAAACTCCGCGGCCGGCGTCCAGTTGCCGGTCTGAATCCCGCCGCCCATCAGTGAAATTTTGGCAATCTTGTTTTTCAGCTGCGGATAGCTCATCAGCAGAATGGCCACATCCGTCAGCGGTCCGGTGGCAACTATGGTCACCGGCTCAGCGGACTGCTGCAGCACTTCGGCCATCAGTTCGATGCCGGCCGCCGGAGCCGCCGGCTGGCCCGGTTCAGGCATGGCCGGTCCGTCCAGGCCGGATACGCCGTGAATATTGGGAGCGGTAACGATTGAGCCGTCTAAGGCACAGCCGGCTCCCTTTCCCACCGGAATATCGGTCCGGTTTAACAGCGTCAGAATCCGCTGCGAATTATAAAGCGTCTTGTCCAGGCCGACATTGCCGCTGACAGCGATGACAGCTTTGATATCCAGCTGGGGGGCCTGACAGGCTAAAACCCAGGCAATGGCATCATCATGGCCGGGATCACCGTCCAAGATGACAGGTATTCTGTGAATCATTGCGATCCTCCTTTAAAAAACTGAAGCCGCATAGCTTCAGTTTTGTTTAATCAGTTAACCTTGGCTGGTCGGTTCGTCTTTAACTTCGATTTCCTTCTGCTCGCCCATCAGCAGCCGTTTTTCACGGGCCGTCCGGCGGATAGAGTAGATGACCAGGCCGATGATAGTGGCCAGATAAGGAATCGCCGCTACCAGCTGGGAAGGAATCTGCGTTGAAGAAGCATAGTTGGCCAGATCATAGAAGAAGCCAAACAGCAGGGCGGTCAGAGCACAGCTTATCGGCTCTGCATTGCCCATGGCGCAGGCCGCCAGAGCAATGAAGCCGCGGCCAGCAGTAATGCTGGATGAGAAATAAGACAGATAAACCAGACTCATGAAAGCTCCGCCAAAGCCGCCGATGCATCCGGAGATGCCCAGGGCCGTTGTTTTGATCTTGTTTACCGAAATGCCGACCGAAGAAGCCGCATCCGGGTTTTCCCCGACGGCTCTAATCCGCAGACCCAGCTTGGTCTTGTACATCATAAAGGCGATGATAAAGACCACAATCCAGGAGAAGTAGGTCAGAATATTCTGGTTAGACAGGATCTCGCCGATAACCGGGATATCCTTGAGCAGCGGAATAGACAGCGCCGGCAGCGTACCTGACTGCAGGGAAGTAGTCGTGGCCCGGTCGCCGGTAATGACATACATGAAGAACGCCGTGGCGCCGGTGCCGATCAGATTGGTGGCAATGCCGACCAGAATGATATCGACTTTAAGTTTCAAAGCGAAGAAAGCAACCACCAGACCCATGACGGTTCCGGCAATGACAGCTCCCAGCAGACCGATAAACGGTCCCCAGAAATTGCCGCATAAAGGAATGCCAATCTTAGCCGAAACCATAACGGCGGTCCAGGCGGAGATAAGCATGATGCCTTCCATGCCCATATTGGTGCACTTGGCTTTTTCAGCGACGGCACAGCCGATAGTGGCATACAGAATCGGGGCGGTAACCCGGAAAATCGCATAATAGAACGTAACGTTGGTAAATATACTCAGCAAAGTATCAAGGGTTGACATAACTTATTCGACCTCCTTTGCCTGGGCCATCTGCTGCAGCATAGCGTCTTTGCGCTTGCGGTCAGCCTCCGCAAAGATCATCTTGCGGTAAGTGCCGGCCAAGAATCTTTCTGCCAGCAGGAATAATATGATGATGCCTTCAACCACCGACGTTAATTCCGTCTGAACGCCGGCCTTATAGGACATAACCGTGGCACCGGCTCTTAAGTAGCCGATAAACAGCGCGGCGATAGGAACATACTTGGGATTGTTGTGAGCAAAGATAGCGATGGTGACACCATCCCAGCCGTAGCCTTTCAGTTCGGTCCAGTTGAAGCGTTCAAACTGGGACAGCATATAGACGCCTCCGCCAACGCCGCCAATGAAGCCGCCGACAACCTGGGCAATGATGGCAATGGCTGCCACATTCAGCCCGGCATATTTGGCAAAGATGGCATTCTGGCCGGCCGTGCGCAGCTTGTGGCCGAGCTTGGTATGATAAAGGAAAGCCCAGCCGGCAACAACGATAATGGCCGCAATGAAGATGCCGGTATTGATCTTGGTATCCGAAACAAAGTGGGTCAGCTGGGCGGTATCCGTCAGCTGGTAGGTGTGCTTGGATGTCGCCGGATCCTTAAAATACTGGAACAGCAGAAACATTCCGAAGTACAGACACAGATAGTTCATCATCAGTGACGAAACCATGACGGAAGCTTTCCACTTATGGCTCAGCAGGGCCGGAATCAAAGTGATAATGGCCCCGACCAAACCGGCCAGCAGAATGGAGATAAACGGGCTGAAGAATGTCAGATTAGGCACCAGATACAGTCCGGACAGACAGGAAACAAGTCCGCCCAGATAGAACGAGCCTTCCAGACCCAGGTTGAACTGGTTGGCGGAAAACATTATGCAGACCGCCACGCCCATGATAGCCAGAATCTCTGCCTCATTGATCCAGTAAGAGAAATAAGTAATTGACGTAGTCGGAGCTAAGAAGAAGTAATACAGGGCCTTGCCCGGATCCTTAGCGGTAGTGACAATCAATACTGTAGCCAGAAGCAGACCGATCAGGATGGCGACCGTCATCCGCAGTACGGAATAACGGGTCTGCACACTGATTGAATTAAGGAAATTTCTCAGCCCGCTCGGCTTTTTTTCTTTTTTATTAGGCATGGAGAGCACCTCCGATTTCCTCCGGGCTCATCTTCTTTAAGCCCAGCATATAATAGCCCAGTTCGTCTTCGGTCAGATTGCCCACAGAAGGGAAATAAGCCACGATGCGGCCGCCGTACATGACCAGCAGCGAATCCGACAGGCTCATAATTTCGCCTAAGTCGGCCGAAACCAGCAGAATAGCCTTGCCGGCATCCCGCATCTGCACCAGCCGCTTGCGGATAAACTCCGTGGCCCCGACATCAATGCCGCGGGTCGGCTGATCGCAGATCAGCAGTTCGTTGTAACTGGTGAATTCACGGGCTACAACCACCTTCTGCACGTTGCCGCCGGACAGATTGCCGATGCGCTGCTTGCCGGAAGCGCAGACAACCGTATATTCCTTGATCCATTTGGCAACATCTTCATCCATGGCAGCCTCATTGGTAAAAAGGCCTTTAGTATATTTGGGGTCATCCAGCTTGGCAGCCATCATGTTCTCACCGATAGTCATGTCATGGGCGATGCCCATTTCCATCCGGTCTTCCGGAATATGGACCATGCCTTTCTGGCGCAGCTGGTTGATGGTCATCTTGCTGATATCATTGCCCAGCATGGTGACACTGCCTGAGCTGACGGGGGCAAAGCCGGTAATGGTGCTGATCAGCTCCCGCTGACCGTTTCCTTCAACGCCGGCAATCCCGACGATTTCGCCTTTGCGGATCTTGAAATTGATTTTGTCGTTC
>CAYTET010000008.1:0-22428 GCA_964436975.1 uncultured Erysipelotrichaceae bacterium | reverse complement strand
CGCCGCTGCGCACCGAGAATGAAACTTCATCCAGGGCCTTGCGGCCGGCTTCGTTGTAGCTGGTCAGTTTGTCAACCACCAGTACATTTTCCTTGGGCTCGGCCTTTTTCTTTTCGATTTCCAAGCTGACGTCAACACCGACCATATAACGGGAAATATCCGTTTCCGATACTTTATCCACATCATAAACACCGATGGTCTTGCCCCGTCTGATGACGGTGACCCGGTCGCACAGCTCCTTGACTTCATTGAGCTTATGGGAAATAAAGATGATGGTATGGCCGGCCTTGCGCAGGCTCTTCAGCTGTTCAAACAGCTCCTTGGTCTCCTGCGGCGTTAAAACAGCCGTCGGTTCGTCAAGAATCAATATATCGCAGCCGCGCACCAGCGCCTTGATGATTTCTACCTTCTGCTTAATGCCGACAGGCAGCTCCTCAACGCGGGAACGCGGATTAATATCAAAATTATATTTTTTGGCAACGTCAGCTGTCATCTGGATAGCTTTTTCCTTGTCAAATTTCAAGCCTTTGGTCGGCTCGATTCCTAAAATTACGTTTTCAGCAACAGTCAGAGACGGCACCAGCATAAAATGCTGGTGAACCATGCCTATGCCCTTGCTGATGGCGTCCATCGGTGAACTCAGTTTAACCTTTTCACCCTTGATGATAATATCTCCTTCATTGGGCTGCTCGATGCCGAACAGCATTGACATCAGCGTACTTTTGCCGGCACCGTTTTCACCGCAGATGGCATGTATCTCACCCTTGCGGGCGGAGAAACACAGCTTATCATTGGCCATAATACCGTTATCGTAAACTTTAGTGATGTCTTTCATCACCAGATAATCTTCCATTGGCCCTGTCTCCCTTTCCAGGCGTGTGCCGTGTGAGTAAATACCAAGCAACCTCTGAGTAAAGTCAGAGGTTGCCGGGTATCGTTTATCAGCTATTGAATAATGCCGATATATTGATTATTTCTACTTCTGAACCCAAGTGCCTGCGCCAAACTGTTTGAACTGATCCTGTGTTAAGGCCTTATCGCCAAACATGGAATCAACAGTCAGGGTACCAGCAACGATCTGATCAACAATAGCGTTAACGGATGTGATCTGGTCATTGCTCAGAATAGCTTTGGTGTAATCATTGACGGAAGCGGAAACGAAGCCGCCGTTCAAGCCCAGATGTTCAACCTGGCCGTAAGGCAGGGTGTTATCCAGATGTTTGCCCATGGCATACAGGAAGCCCTGGTTAACGTTCTTCTGCATGGAAGTAACAGTGCAGCTGGCTTTGGACTTGCTGAGATCATCAGATAATGAACCGAAATAAGCACCCTGGTCGCCATCAACACCGATGACATAAACCGGGTTATTCGGATTAGCCGTATTGTATTCAACAGCAGCATCGAAAACGCCTAAACCGGCTGAGCCGCCGCAGGCGAAGACAACATCGTAGCCCTGGTTGTACAGAGCACCGGCTTTGTCCTTGCCGACTGTGGAATCAGAGAATGAATTCATCCAGTCCAGAGTGACCGTGATTTCTTTGCCTAACTGAGCAGCTTCATACTTGACGCCCTCATAGAAGCCAACGAAGAAGTCATCCAGAACCGTGTTATCCATACCGCCTTCAAAGGCAACCTTGTTGGTCTTGGTGGTCATCGCAGCGATGACACCGACAGCGAAGGAACCTTCGTTCTGGCTGAACAGCATGCCATAAACGTTGGTATTAGGATAAGCCGTGAAATCCCAAGATTCATCAAAGAACCAGAACTTGGTATCGGGATACTTGGTAGCTAAGCCCTCATTGCCATTGCTGCCTTCAAAATAGCCCAGCATGTCATAAGTGCCGGCGATAACGATATCCCAGCCTTCAGCCACAATATCCTGAGCCTTCTGTTCCCATGTCGAATCGTCATAGGTCAGCTCACGATACTCGGTATAGACCTTATCGCCATACTTGGCATCAATAAGATCCAGACCTTCTTTTCCGGAATCAAAGAATGACTTATCACCTAAGGTTCCGTTGATGATGTATACCAGACGGATACGATCATCTTTTGTGTCACCGCCGGTGGTGCCGCAAGCGGCCATGCCGAACACCAGCAGTGCGCAAAGAGCAATCTTCAAAAGTTTTTTCATGTTTCCTCCCTCTTGAGTAGTTTGCTTAAATAATAATACAATACCGACCCTGTCAATTCAAGTAAATGGGTCTATTTTTTGTATTCGCTTTCACCCTTTTATTTCAGGTGGTTTGCCACAGCCGCCGTCCGGACGGCCAGCTGGCGGATGCTCAGCTGCTTTAAGCCGCGGACATAGGTATCCAGATGGTCGCCGATAGGCTCGGTCCAGTAGGCCGGGATAGCCTGTTTGCCCTTGCGGGTTGCCCATACGGTAGCAATCTGAGCCGCATTGCAGTCAACGTCCTGGCCGCAGCCGCCGGAAATAACCAGCAGTTTGGTGAAATCATCCTGGCAGAACCATAAGGCCACCACTTCGGCGCAGGCATTGGGATAGGCATGCACCCAGTTATAGCGCTCGTACTTCTTTTCGCAGGGCCGCCAGGCGGTCAGCCAGTCGGCGCTGTTTTCACACTGCTCCAAAGCAAACCGGACGACCTGGCCGTATTCGCTGTCGGCCGGCATCAGGGCCACTGCATCCTTGACCAGCTGTCTAGATCATTCTGGTAGAAAGCCATGGCCACCATGATGGCATTGAACACTTCGCCCAAGACACCGTTGCGGGCATGGGAGATAATGCCGTCCTGCCAGGCCGCTTTGGCCGCATTGTACGGATCACCCGGATAAAGCTGGCCCAAAACCGCCCCGCGCATCTGGGCCCCGATCCACTCATAATAAGGGTTGTTGAAACGGCCGGACTCCGGCGGCATCATACCGCAGCGCAGATTGCGCAGCGCCATATCCTCGGCTGACCAGCCAAAGGCAATCCGGCTGACCCATTCGTCGGCAATGTCGCGTGATGTCGTTGCTTTGCCGTTCTCCTCATAAGCCAGCAGCAGGGCCAGTTCATAAGTAATGTCATCGTTATAGGTATTCGGCTTGCGCTGGTAGATATCCAGATGCGGATAGGCTTTCATGATGTTGTCGGTGGTATACCCTTCCAGACAGGTGCCGTAGGCTCCGCCGATAATCTGGCCCAGCCAGCCGGCTTCGATCTTGTCAACCAGCATATTGCCCATGTCAACCGGGCGGGCCTGGGGAAATTTGACGGCCTTTTCGTATTCTTCAAAAGTATCATAGAAATGCTGCTGCCAGTACGGCGAACTTTCATCCTTTTCCGCCTGCAGGCAGGCCTGCATGATCTTATAGTAGTTTTTGTGCATGCTGACAACGTCTTCGCCGGCCACCGCACTCAGTCCGGCCAGCCACATGTCTTCGCTGTTTTTAACAGAATAGCCGCGGTTTTCCATGGCCTGGACAGCGGCGATGATAATCGATTCGGAAGCCCGTGAGCCCGGGACCTTGCTGGCCCAGTAATTCTTAATGGTGGCATCCTGAGCCTGCTCCGGCCCATTGCTCTGCTCTTCCCATATTTCTTCGTTGTTGTCGGCCATATGAACCGGTACACTGTGGTCCATATTCTGACGTTCCAATTCCCACGCCTTCATTATTTATTCCTCCTGTTTGTCTCTCATTATAGCATACGGCCCACGCCTGCATCACAGGTTTACAACTGCGGATCTTAACAAAATGGTTAAAGACGACAGCGCAGCGCCGGTTAACGGATTTGGGGCTATAACCGATCCGGCCGACCAATCATAAAAAAAGCCGTTTCAGCAACGGCCTTTTTAGTCTCAGCGGTAAAACTGGGCAATATAATCGTAGACATCCTGCCGGCTGTGGCTGAACACGCCGACTTTTTCCATCTTCAAAGAAACACAGGCGGTCGCATACAGCAGCGCTGTTTCAACGTCATCACCGTCCAGCCGGCGGGCCAGATAAGCCCCGGTCGTCGTGTCACCCCGGCCGGTCCGGCCGGACAGGTTGCGGGCTTTGATCGGGCAGGTATAGACCTTGTTGCCATCATAGACCATTATCTCGCTGTTATGGGAAACCATAACTTCTTTAGCCCCCCACTGGTACAGCTGTTCAGCTGCCTTGGCCCGGTCTTCAAAGCCGGTCAGAGTCAGGGCTTCCAAAGCGTCTGTTTTCAGAAAGGCAAAGTGCTTCAGCATTTCCTTTTTGTCGGCCCAGTCATGGAAAACCATCGCCCCGTTTTCATTGTGTCTTAAAAAGCCCTGGGCATCCCCGGCCAGCTGGCCCTTGGATGCCAGATCAACAATAAGCTCGTTGGGGAAATCGCCGTATAAAAGTCCGGCTAAATGATACATCTTGAAATGGCCGGCCGGAATCTTATCCGGGGTGACCGGATCAGACTGGGCAATGCACTTGGACTCGCGTCTTTCCCGGTCCGCCGTGAAGTACTGGTTGCGGATCGAGGTGGTTACCGAAGACGGAATCAGCATCTTGTCATCATCATCCAGAATAATGGAATCCATGACATCCGGCTCATTGGGGGCGGCGACAACTGCCGCAAAAACACTGCCGCTGGCCGCCTGGGCTGAAGCCGAGCAGAACGTCACGGCCCCGCCGATGGACTTGTCGACAGCCCCGGTATAGTCGATATTTTCGTCCCGGGAAGCCGGTCCGACAAGCATTAAATCATATTGCTGCTTCATAATGGAAATCTCCTTTTCTTGTTATAAAACAAGGCAAAGACAGCCGGCTGGCCCAGAGCCGTTATCTTTGCCTGAATTATCGGATAAACAGGCTACAGTCTGATCTGCTCCGATTTAATGGAGACCGTGCATTCATCACTGGTCAGATCCATTAAGAACTGCTGCATCCGCGTGGAGGCATGCCGGCCGGAAAAATTAGTCCGGAAGTTGATGCTGTAGTTGCCGTTATCGTTTATTTCATTGACCTGGATGCTGCTGACGGAAGCTTCGACTTCGATGGCCAGCTTGTTGATCTGGGCTAAGGTCACCACGACATTGGTTGACTGCACCAGAAACAGATAGGTCTCATAGCGGCTGTGGATCAGCTTTTTCTGCAGCCACTCAAAGAAAGTCAGCGTTATCAGCATGCAGGCCGTACCGGCCACCGCCAGAATATAATAGCCGGCGCCGATGGCAATGCCCAGACAGGCCACCGCCCAGACACTGGCCGCCGTGGTCAGACCCTTGATGGAGGTGCCGTCCCTTAAAATCGTGCCGGCGCCTAAAAAGCCAACCCCGGCGATAACCTGCGCCGGCAGCCGGGCCGGATCCGGGGAAGCCCCGAAAGCGTGATACTGCACAAACATCAGCTGGCTGGTCACCATTACGGCGCATGATCCCAGCGCCACCAGCATATGGGTCCGCATGCCGGCCGGCCGGTGGGTGTATTCCCGCTCGGTGCCGATGATGGCCCCTATTACCATGGCCCCCGCCAGCCGGATGATAATCTCCCAGGGCGTCAGGGTCAGACTGGATAAATCTACTGCACTATTCATGATTATATTCTCCTTTGCTCACTTCTATAAATGATAAGGGATCCCCTTACCTTCGGTCAGTTCCCGGTAGCCCGTTTCAATGCGGGCATAGTTGCCGTCGCGGTCCAGAATAATGCCGCGGCCGATGCCGTCAACCACCAGGCCGGTTCCAATCTGGGCCAGTTGGCCATCCAGCTTTTCCAGCAGCGCCGGGGCACTGCCCGGTTCGGTGCTGCGGCCGTCAAAGATGATGTGGAAATAGACATGGGGAACTTCTTTAGCCATTTCCGCCAGCATCAGCGGATAAGCGATGCAGCCGTGGCTGGACTTTTCGGTCAGCAGCGCAATCAGATGCAGGCTGCCGCACTGTTTGGCATGGTCGATCAGCTTCAGGAAAACCGGATTGGTCTTGAAAGAGCCGTCTTTGATGGCATTGTCCATGCGGACATCATCCTGCTCGACGACCCGGCCGGCGCCCATATTGCAGTGGCCGGCTTCGGAGTTGCCCGGCTTGCCGTCCTGCAGGCCGACATACAGGCCGCTGGCGGCTAAGCTGGAATGCGGATAATCCGCCATCAGTTTGTCCCAGCCCGGTGTATCCGCCAGATAGATGGCGTCATTGTCATCCTGGCTGCCCAGACCCCAGCCATCCAGAATAATCAGTATCATTTTCTTGTTATGGATATCAGCCGTTTCAATCAGGGACTGTCCGCTCATTTCCGCCGGGGCATCCAGACCCAGCACCGACAGCACTGTCGGGGCAACATCCTTCAGGGAGCCGTCCCGCAGCTTGATCTCCCGGTGCTGCGGATCCAGCACGATAAAGGGCACCAGATTGCAGGTATGGGCCACATGCGGCTTGCCGGCTTCTGTCCGCAGGGTTTCAATGTTGCCGTGGTCAGCCGTGATGGCAACCAAATAGCCGTGATCCTGCGCATAATGGGCGACTTTATCAACATACTTGCTGATGGCCGCGGCGGCCAGCAGTTTGGCATCGCTGTTGGAAGTATGGCCGATAACATCGCCGTTGGCAAAGTTAGTCAGAATGAAATCATAGCCGGTATCAACGGCTTCTTCCACCTTGGCGGCGACGGCCGGCAGGCTTAATTCCGGCACGGTGTCAAACGGCACGCCCTTGGGTGAAGGCACACAGGTATCCGTCTCTTTTTCAAAGGGCTGGTTATAGCCGCCGTTGAAGAAGAAGGTTACATGGGCAAACTTTTCGGATTCCGAGCAGTGAAACTGGGTCAGGCCGGCCTGGGCTATGACCTGGGCCAGCGGCATGACCACCTTCTCCGGGGCAAAGGCAATCGGCAGATTCTTGAATTTTTCATGATACATCGTCAGAATGCCGAACTGCAGCTGACTCAGATACGGCCGGTCAAACTTGTCAAAATCAGGCTGGGTGAAGGCTTCGGTCAGTTCAACTTCCCTTTCGCCCCGCCGGCAGCAGAAGATAACCGCATCGCCGTCTTTTATTTTGCCCACCGGCTGGTCGTTTTCATCAACCAGACACAGCGGGGCCAGTGAGTAATCCGTCTGATTCTGCTCATAAGCTTTACGGACGGCTTTGGCCAGGGCCGCACCGCCATGATTCATTTCTTTTTCCATATCCTATCTGCCTCCTAACCGCGCGCTGGGAAAATATCCAGCAGCTGCGAAAAATGCGTTATAAACTGATCAGGCTTATTTTCCGGGGTGATTTCCTGCTCTTTTTTGCCCGGATAGCGCACCCCGATGGTCATGCCGATGCCGGCCGCCTTGGCCCCGATGATATCGCGGTTAAGGTTATCGCCGACAAAGCAGCACTGCTCCCCGGATGAGCCGATCTCATTCATGGCATAATAGTAAATCGCCGGATGGGGCTTGCGGATCAGACAGAGCGAGGACTGCTGCACCGTCTTGAAATAAGGACGCAGCTGGTCGTGGTCAAGCCACTGGTCAACCTCATGGACACCGACCAGATCGGAGATGATGCCCAGCTTATAGCCGCGGGCAAACAGCTCCTTAACCGTTTCAATGCCGCCTTCGGTAACCACGCGCTCCCCTTTGGTGCGCCGGTAGGCAAAAGTCAGCTCGGAAGCCGCCGCCTCGACGACATCCTTAGGATAATCATACGCCAGCCAGCGGGTCCAGAGCACTTTTTCCGGGGCTTCACAGTAATAAGTCAAAGCCCACTGCCGGTATTTGTCATAGCGCGGCTCGATGACTTCATGATAGAACTTATCCGGATCTTCGGTAACCCCCAGTTTTTCACAGATCAGCGCCCGGGCCGCCCGGGAGTATTCATCATCATGACGGATGACGCGGAAGGTATCGCCTAAATCGAAGAACAGCGTGTTTATATCAGCCATTTTATCTCTTCTCCTTACTGCAGAAAAGGCAGGTCCAGCAATTCAAGGAAATCATTGATGATAATGTCCGGGCGGTTTTCTTCAGTTATCGTTTTGCCGGCCAGCTTTTCCGGACTGATGAACAGAATATTGACGCCGATGCCGGCCGCCTTAGCCCCGGTAAAATCCCGGCTCAGATTGTCGGCCACCGAAGCGCACTGGCCCGGCTTCAGACCTAATTCGGCACAGCCGATATCATAGATAGCCGGATCCGGCTTGCGGATATGGCAGATGGATGAAAGGACTACCGAATCAAAATATTGGGCCAGATCATCATCCCTGAGCCAGTCGGCGACTTCGTTTTCACCGATCAGATTGGAAATGATGCCCAGCTTGTAGCCGCGCTGGTGCAGCGTTTTGATGACTTCAAGACCATGGGTGACCAGATGGCGCAGGCCTTTGACCTGGCGGTACTGGTAAGTCAGCTGGTGGCAGACCGGCCGCAGTTCTTCTTCCGGCATGTCCGGCAGCAGCCAGATATGCCACAGATCAAAATCCCCGCATTCCTTATATTCCGTCATGGCCCATTTGCGGTAGGGCTCATAGCGTTTATCAATCATCTCCAAAAAGGCATTTTCATCAGTAACGCCGGCCAGATCAGCCATGGCCCTTTTGGCTTTCTGAATATGTTCGGGAACTTCCTGGGCAATCCGCAGCGTCCCGCCTAAATCAAAGAAAACACCCTTGATGTCTTTCATTATTTAACCTCTGGGCCCGAACAGATCGAGCAGATCGCCGATATGGCCGATCTTGTAATCCGGCTGGTGATTGGGTGATACCCCGTCCCGGTCAACGGCCACACCTTCAAACTCAAACAGGATCATGGCGCCATAGCCGGAATCAACCGCCCCGTCCACATCCCGGACGGCATTGTCGCCCACATAGGCGCAGTCTTCCGGTTTGGAATCGATGCAGCGGGCGCCCAGCAGATAGATGGCCGGATCAGGCTTGCGCAGTCTGACCTTGGAGGACAGAATGACCGTCTTGAAACAGTCGGCAACCTGGTCATGGCACATCCAGTCCGGAATCTCGGTTTCGGTAATGGTGTTGGCAATGATGCCCAGTTTGTAGCCGCGGTTGGTCAGTTCTCTCAATGTAGAATCCACATCATCATGCGGCACCCGGCGGCCGTCATGGTCGCGCCACAGCCGGGTCAGCCGGGGGGCATTGGGGGCAATGATGGCCGGATCATATTCCGGCAGCAGAAACTGCATCCACAGTTCCATCTCGGAGACATCCAGCAGATTGTCCTTGGCCCATTTGCGGTATTTCTTCCAGTTGGCATTCAGTTCGGCAAAAAACTCTTCGTGGCTGGCGGTTGTCTTGACCAGCTCCATCAGCTGCTGATCGGCCTGGGCCGAAAAGGCGGCATCGGGAACAACATAACGCAGGGTATTGCCGACATCGAAGAAAATGGTATCAATATTGTTTTTCATGGTTTTACCTCCCTATTTATCTGGCTGCCATGTTTTTTACTGCTGATTGGCCTGACGGATGATTTCAACGACTTCACTGAGATCGCTGATCATATAGTCAGGCTTATACGCATCCTTGTCCAGACCGGCATCCCGAAAGGCAATCGCCGGGTTGTTGATCTGGATCATCATCTTCCAGCCGGCATTGCGCACGCCGCGCACATCCCGCGAAATCGTATCGCCGACATAGGCCATCTCCTCGGGAGCCAGGTCCATGTCCTTTTCCGCAACCCGGAATATTTCAGCCGAAGGCTTGCGGATACCGGTCACCGAAGACATGACGATGCACTCCATATACTTTTCGATGTCATATTCCATCAGAAAGTGGGAAACGACCGACCGGGAGATGATATTGGAAATCATGCCCATTCTTATGCCCATTGCCGCTAACCCGCTCATCGTTTCATTCAGATGGGGCCGGCGCATGACCAGCGGTCTTTCGTAATCATAAATAAAACTCAGTTCTTCGGCAATCGGAGCCAGGGTCTTTTCACTGATGTTGAACTGGCGCAGGTAATATTCGCTCCAGATACGGGCGGCCGGCAGTTCCTTGAGATCAATTTCGCTGGCATGCTTGTATTCCTCACTGTTATTATGCAGTATTTCGGCCATCTGGGCGGTGGAAACATCAATAATGATGCCATAATCAGCCAGCCGGTCAATCAGCCGGCGGGCAAACCATTCCGGCCGGCCGGCCGGACTGCTGGCCGTGTGCAGGGTTCCTCCCAGGTCAAACAAGACGGCTTTAATCATAACTTTCCCCCTCCTGAAGTGGTTTAACGAAAACGTTTTTATCAAATTCAGTCATAATAGATGCCTGATTTATGGCATGACTGTTCTTTTTCAAGCTTGTTTTATAGCGTAAAATACGGTATTTACGGCCTTTTTGGGCCGTTTTGAGCAATGAAACAATTTGCAGGGGCTCTTGTATTATGCAAATAAATGTCATAAAATCTGTTTATCGTGTGCATTTTGTTGCATAACAGGAGCTATCATGAAACGAATTACCATCAAGGACGTGGCCAAACAGGCCGGCGTATCCTATTCAACGGTCTCACGGGCCTTGTCCGGCAGTGCCAATGTCAGTCCGGATGCCTACCAGCGCATTATTGCCGCCTGCAAGGACATGAACTACACGGTCAATACCGTGGCCCGGGCCATGGTCATCAAAAGCACCAAGCTGCTGGGTCTTATTCTGCCCGGGGTCAACAACCCCTATATGTCCGAACTGGCCTATCATATCGACCGGCAGGCCCGCAACATGGGTTACAATATCATTCTGTGCAATTCGGCTTATGACCCCCAGCAGGAGAACAGCCTTTTTGAACTGATGGTCGGCCGGCAGGTCGACGGCATCATCCTGGTGCCGGTCGGACCGGAAAGCTATGACAATCTGTGCGAGCGGATTGCCCAGGTCCCCACTGTCTTTGTCGGGGAGAACATGCGCGATGCTCCGGAAAACTATGTTTCCGTGGATAATTTCCGCGGGGCCTACATGGGTGTGGAATATCTGTACAGCCTGGGCCACCGCCGTATTCTGTACTTCGGCCAGCGCAAGGCCAGCATAACCCATCAGCTCAGAGCGGAAGGCTATGCGGCGGCCTGCAAGGATTTAGGCCTGAATCCGCAGTACTGCAACAACACTTTCACTTCTTCATCCACTAAATACGGCTATCTGCTGGCCAAGCAGATGTTCAGCCAGCCCCGCAATTACACGGCCGTCTTTGCCTCAACCGATACCAACGCCTTTGGCGTCATGCAGGCCGCTGAGGAAGTCGGGCTGCGGATCCCGGAAGATCTTTCCCTTTTAGGCTTTGACAATATCCGGGACAGCTCCCTGCCGCGGATCAACCTGTCCACTATCGAACAGCCGGTCAAAATGCTGGCATCCGTATGCGTCAATATCCTGGTCGACAAGATCCAGAATAATCTGGACGGCTATACCCACCGGATCCTGATGCCCTCGCTGATGAAGCGGTCGACCTGCGCTCCGTTAGCCGGCTATCCTAAGCCGGATCAGCCTTCAAACCCGTAACCACGGGTTTTTATTTGCCTAAGACTTTTTTCAGCAGCGGGTAGACATCATAGATGTCTTCGACGACATAGTCAGGCTTGAACTCGTATTTATCCGCGATATCCTTCATGGCCGTCAGATGGGAATAGATCTGGATGGCTCCGGCAAAGCCGGCCCGCTTGGAACCGACAATATCCCGGGAAATGGTATCGCCCACATAGAAGCACTCATCCGCTGAAGCCTGCAGCTGGTGCAGGGACACTTCAAAGATGTCGGGGCAGGGCTTGCGCAGTCCGGTCACCGATGACAGGGTCACATCCTTGAAATAATCGCGGATGCCGTACTCCTGCAGCGAAGAGAAGACCTGGTACATGGCGGCCGTATTGCTGATGACGCCCAGCTGCAGGCCTAATGACTGCAGACCTTCCAGCATTTCCGCCACGCGCGGTCTGAGCGAACGGTGATAATAAGTTAATTCCCACATCTTGGCGATTCTTTCGCTGTTAGCCTTGACTTTGGCCATATCGACGTCAAAGCCCTTCAGTACATAATCGCACCAGATATGCTCCGGCTTCAGTTCGACATCAACGCTGTCGCGGTAACAGCCATAGTCGATCCAGCCTTTTTCAGTCTGCTGGCGCAGAACCGCCGGGTCGGTATCAGCCGCCATGCCGCAGTCCAGCAGAATATTATAAAGCTGCCTGTTAGCGGCCTGCTTAGAGGCTTCATCAACACAGATATCCTCGAGCGTTCCGCCCATATCAAACATCACCGTAGTAATCATGGTTATCCTTTCTTCCCTTCACTCTGGGGGGCTTTTATTGTGCCATCGTCGTCAATCGTAAAAATCACTGCCGGCCAAACGTTTGCAGGCTGGCCGTTAAAAGCGAATGAATCCGTAAAATAGACCCGGGTATCCACCGCCGTCAGATAAGCAATCATCTTGGCGGAAGGCCGGTCTTTGCGCTCAATGTAATCCTTGCCGCAGGTGGCGACCGCATAGCGCGGATGCAGTTTGTCCACCAGCTTAGCGGTCAGTGACTTGGCATCGGCATGATGCGGAATCTTCAGAATGTCACAGGGCAACAGCTCCTCATTCTCCCAGATCCGCCCGTAGCAGTCGGCAGCCATTTCAATGCGGCGGCCGGCATAGACAATTTCAGTACGCAGCGAAGCCGGATTGCGGGATTTAGATGCCCAGAAGATATTCTTATCTTGAAGCGGCTTGCCGGCATACATGTCATCAAACAGCTTGCGCTGCATCTGCAGGGCTAGCGCCGACGGGCAGATAAGCCTGATATCCAGACCGTTGGCGGTGGCAATATTGGTGTCCTGGTCAACCGTGTGCAGCCGGCTGCCGGCTTGGCGCAAAGCGGCCGTGTTGCGGGCCCACAGATCAAGACAGTCCTGCAGCTTGCGTCTTTCCTTATCCGGCTGATCCGCATTTTCAATGTAGGAATCGGCCCGGGGGGGGAAATAAGAAGCATAGACATCATCAATCCGGATGTTTTCGGCTAAAGCAGCCGTGGCCCCGAAGTGATCCAGATGCAGATGGGTGATGACCAGCGCGTCAAGATGGCTGATCTGCCTGTTCTGCAGATACTGCAGGGCGGTATTGCGGGCCGAGCCGGAAGTCGGTTCCAGCTGGGCATGGCCGTCATCAATCAGCAGACGGTAGATGCCGTCAGGCTGACTGAATTCAAATAAAGTTGCATCGCCTTCGGCGACATTGATAAAATGCACTTTTAACATATCTTACCTGTGATTGACATATTTATTCATTGTCTCTGCCACCGGATCAGTCGGTCCGGGTTCTACCGGCGGCTTGTAGTCACGCTTGAACAGCCAGTAGAAGAAAAACAGTCCGCATATTACCGGAATGATGGCAACCCAGACAAAGAAGGTCATGAAGATGCCAAAGCCGCCCGGTTCACTGGCCAGCATGATAGCCTGGGCAATGATAGTAACAACATCATAGACCGCCAGCCAGACATAAGTCACAAACAGCAGCCGCTTGTCCTTCATAAAGTGGTGCATTATATAGCCGGTCAGCATGCAGAAAGCACTCATGCCCAAAGATACGGCCAGATTGGTCCAGAAAACCGGCAGCGCCGTAAGATAGGCGTTCTGGGCTTCCGAAAGAAACCAGAAGGCCACTATCAGCAGCACCACAAAGACAAAGCTCAGACAGAAGGTGTAAATCAAAAGGCTGCTTTTAGGCTTGCCGTTTTCCGTAAACGCAAAGATGCCCAAAAACTTTTTGCCCCGCCGTGTCCATTTCTCTTTGAAGGTTTCCGTCTTCTCTCTTGCGGAAGACTGGTTGCCTTTATCGACTCTTTTTACCATTTAGCTCTGCTATCTCCTGACATGGCGGCTTGCGGGACAGCAAACTGTCCCGCAAGCCGGAAATTATAAACCAAGCTTATTTCATATTGGGATTCTTATCCAGCCAGTAATTCCACATATCCTGAGTATCAATGAACTGATCATAGATGCTCTTCAGATCGGCATCAATAGCACCGGCCTCATCAAGGGTGATCTCATTCTTCTTATCCTTGACATCACTGCGGACCGGCCAGTTGCCAACCTTGGTAAACGGCTTCAAACCGCTGCCGTCATCGCCTGAACCCGTGATATAGCGGATGAACAGACGGGCGCCGGCCGGGTTGTCACAGCCTTTGACAACATACAGATATTCGCAATACTTCAGACCTGTATAAGGCTTCAGATTGGTGCACCAGGCAATGGCATAACCGGATTTATCACGGTTTTCCAGCTTGCCGGCTGAGCATAACGCAACAGTAGGATGCTCGGTGCTCTTGCCGTTATTGACGGCTAAGACCAATTCATCACCATCGCCGATGAATGTCATCTTCAGCTGGCTGAAGCGCCATAAGAATTCGACACCGGCATTGTTCTTCGGAGCTTCAAAATCAAAGGCCGAAGCATCATAGGTGTATTCCAGATCCTTGCCGTATTCTTCCTTGTAGGCTGCGGCCATCTGATCGGAATTGACAATGAAACTGGCAAACAGGGACAGATAAGACGTTTCCTGGCCGATTTCCTTGGTGTAGATGATAAACTTCTGGGTGCCGTCGGCATTGGTCTCAAGCAGCTGCCACCAGTTGGTCAGCGGGGAGCCGTCAGGGAAAGCTTCGGTGTTATAGAACCAGAAAGCTTCGCCGGCATACAGCGGATAACCATACTTCAGCAGATCTTCGTCAATATAGGCGCACAGATCTTTAGGATAGAATGTCTCAACAATGCCTTCCTCATAATAGTTGTAGAAAACGTCGCCGTTGACATCTTTGGCCTGCAGAACATCACCGGTGATATTTCCGGTCTTATGCTCGGTAACGGCCTTCTGCAGAACTTCGTCCTGGTCTAAGTCGGTAACGACAACATCCAGACCCGGATACAATGTTTCAAAAGGTTCTTCCTCTTTCAACATCTTGGAAGAGGTGGCATAGATATTGATCTGGCCGCCCTCTTTCTGGGCTAATTCATAAAGCTGCTCATCGGTCATATCACTGTAATCATCGTAGATAGGACCCAACTGGGCATCAACGGTCTTGCCGCCGGTGCCGGTGCCAAATGTGCAGCCGGACAGAGCCGTCAGCAGCATCATGGCAACAACTAACAGAACACTAAACTTCTTCATAAACTGACATTTCTCCTTTCTTTCAGCTTTAGCGCTGAAAATACTTCCCTAAGCTATATCAAGCGTTTATTCCAGTAATACCGGCTGGCTGGGCCCGGCTTACTGAGCGCGTTTGATCAAACGGGTTGAAGCGGCATCATAGATATTGACGCGCTTGGGATTGACTCTGACATTGACCTGCTGGCCGATCTTATATTCCGCCAGACCAATCTCCTTGGATAAGAAATCCGATGAACCGGCTCTTAAGGAAACCAGGGTTTCCGAACCGGCCGGCTGGGAAGCATAAACCTCAACCGGCATGGTGTCCGCACTGGCCTGCTGTTCAATGTGAACCTGCTCCGGCCGGATGGCTACCACTACCGCAAAGTTTCCTTCTGGAATCGGCTCATCGGTCATGTCTTCCTTGTCAAAGACGTAATCCTGCAGTTCGCAGTGAACATGCAGCTTGCCGCCCTTCATTTCCGCATCGCCTTTTAAGAAGTTGATCCGCGGGTTGCCGATGAAATCGGCGGCCTGCAGGTCAATCGGGTTGCGGTACAGCTCCATGGGCGTGGCCACCTGACTCAGTTCACCCTCTTTGAACAGGGCAATCTTGGTTGACATGGTCAGAGCTTCGACCTGGTCATGGGTGACATAGATAATTGTCGTCTTCAATTCATGATGCAGCCGCTGCAGCTCCGAGCGCATGTCAATGCGCAGCCGGGCGTCCAGATTGCTCAAAGGCTCATCCAGCAGCAGCAGCTTGGGATTGGAGGCCACAGCGCGGGCAATAGCGACACGCTGCTGCTGGCCGCCGGAAAGTTCGTTGGGATAGCGGTCGATGTATTCCTCGATCCGCATCATCCGCAGCGCATCCTTGACGCGGGCTTCAACTTCAGCCTTAGGCAGTTTCTGAATCTTCAGACCAAAGGCGATATTCTCCTTGACCGTCATGTGCGGCCACAGGGCATAAGACTGGAAAACCAGATTCAGCCCTCTTTTGCTGGGCTCGGCAAAGTATGCATCGGCGGCATTGATCATCTCAACACCGTCTATAGTCATTGTACCATTCTGCGGCTCTTCCAAACCGGAAATAACTCTTAATGTCGTGGTCTTTCCACAGCCTGACGGACCCAGCAGCGTCATGAAGTCGCCGTCTTCGATAGTCAGATTGAGATCGCGCAGAACATGGTTTTCACCGTAGAATTTATCAATGTGCTTTAGTTCGATTCTGCTCATATTGTTTCCTTTCTCTTCCTAGCCATTACCAGCTCTTGCCGATATCAGCACCCAGTTTGTTGGCGATGATATAGCAGACCAGGATAAACAGCAGGACACATACTGAAATCGCATCTGACATCTGGGGGTAGCCATCCTGTGAATAAGTGAAAGCCACATAGGACAGGGTCTGGGTCTCCTGGGTCATCATGATGATGATCAGGTCCAGTTCCTTAGCCACGCTGATAAACGTCAGCATAAACCCGGAGATAAAGCCGTTTTTGGCCAGCGGCAGGACAATCTTGCCCATGCGCTGCCAGAAATTGGCTCCGTTGATGGTGGCGGATTCCTCCAGTTCGGTGGAAATCTGCATCATGTTGGCTGTGCCGGTGCGGCTGGCAAACGGGAAATGCTTGACCGTTGATGTCAGCACAATCAGGGCGAAGGTGCCGTAAAGCGACGGAATCAGGCCGCCCAGATGCGGAACCGAGAACATCGAGAAATACATGGCGGAGAAAGCCACGCCGCTCATCAGATAGGGAATGAAGACCAGCTGCTCCGTCAGCGTGCCGTACCACTTGCCGCGTCCGCGGGTTGAGATATAGCCTAAGAACTGGCCGCAGATGGCGGTAAGAATCGAAACGGTAAAGGTCAGCCGGATAGTATTCCATAAGGCCTTGAAGAAATTAGGGTTGCGGAATATACCCGGATAGTTTATGTATTTGGGCGCATTGTCAACCGTGCCTATCCAGTAATACAGCGTCAGGTTGTCGGCGCCATAGCCGTTGCCGGTAGTGATCTGGAATGTTTCCATGACCAGAATGAACATCGGGGCAACCATCGAGAAGAACAGAAAGATAACCAGAAAGCCCATCAGCCAGTATTTGGCACTGCCCAACTTCATCGGGTTGGTCCGGCCGCCCTTGCCGCCGATAGTGGCATAGGACTTGCGGACACCGACGATCTTCTGGTTGCCGAAGATGATCAGGGCTGCCAGCACGATCAGCACAATGCTCATGGCATAGCCGACGGCATTGTAGGTGGTGCCGTTGATGAAGGTCTTCATCTTGGTCGCCAGGGTGAAATAGCCGATGCGGTTGCCCAGATTGGCCGCCACGCCGTAGGCCCCGATTGACTTGGACAGGGTCATGACAATGGACGACAGCACGCTGGGCAGAACCAGCGGGATGGTAATCGACTTAAGGATCTGCGGCTTGGAAGCGCCGCATATCTCGCCCATTTCCTCCAGTTCAGAGTTGATGGACCTTAAGGCCGAGGAAACGTTGATATAAGAGAAAGCATAATAGTGCAGCGACATACACAGAACTATCGCCACCGGCCCGTAGGCCAGCCAGTCAGGTACGTTAAGCCCCAGTCCGGCCAGAAAGCCCAGTGATCCGGAAGTCTGGTTGCGGAAGACCGACAGCCAGGCCATGGCCTTGCACCATGACGGGATCATGTAAGGAATGACGACCAGCATGCCGATAAGCTTCTTGCCCAGCATATCAGTTCTTACCACAATCCAGCCCAGAATGGATCCCAGCGGCACCGATACCAGAACGGTAAAGATGCCGATGACCAGTGAATGCTTTAAAGGTGTCCACATCACTGATGACGACATGCTGCTGAACAGCATGTAACGCCAATAATAAAGAGTGAAACTGCCAGCCGGCAGGCCGATGCGGCGCACCTCGGATTTGGCAACGATGAAAGTATTTGAAACCATCTGCAGCAGAGGGATGACAATCAGACAGAACAAAGCAATCAGGGTAATGAAGACAATCAGATTGAACGGATTGGTAAGCACACTCTTGATCAAATTCTTAAGACGCTTCTTTGTTAGCGGATGTTTAATCTGCTTTTTTTTGCTCATTTCTGCTCCTTTCCTTTTCCATGAAAATTCATTCAAACGTTTGCAGAGATTTTCAAAAGCCAGGAGGCTGCTGCTGACACCTTGATCAGGGCAGCCTCCCGGTTAATTCCTACTTATACATTTCCGGTTTTTCGATAGTATTCACCGGTAAGAAAGTCGAAGTGCCGCGGGATGCATTGCAGGCATCACCGGCCACGCAGGCCACATAGCCGTCCCAGACGGAAGGTCCGGTCAGCTTGCCCTTGGCAATGGCATCAACCCAGTCACACAGCTCAATGTCATAAGCTTCAATGAAGCGCTCTTTCCAGTCGGTCATGATCGGCTGTTCAATAAACGGTTCCTTGGTGAGGTCGGGTCTGGCTCTTCTGACAACCGCCATCGGATCAGGCAGCTTGACAGTGCCGTTTTCGCAGACGACTTCGCACTGGATATCATAGCCGTAGCCGTCGGCAACCTGGACTTCAACATCGATGAAGCAGTTGTTCTTGGTTCTCAGCAGGACAACCTGCGGGTTGTCATAGCCCTTGGTTGAATTGGATGACTGGCGGACTCTGACCACCTGGGCATCCTGATACTCATCATTCAGCAGCCAGCGGCAGATATCCAGTTCATGGATAGCGACGTTGGTGATGCCGTTTTCGGTCTTGAATCCGGGACCCTGGGCAACATTGCGGTGGCAGGCCTTGATGACTAACGGCTTGCCGATGGCACCGGAATCAATAATCCGCTTCATTTCAGCATAGCCGCGGTCATATCTTCTCATAAAGCCGACCTGGACAAGGCGGTGGCCGATCTTCTGCTCTTCCGCAATGATCTCCTCACAGTCCTTGGCATTCTGGGACAGCGGTTTTTCACAGAAGCACCACTTCTTATGCTTCAGCACTTCCATGACATACTCATGATGGGTCGGATCAATTGAAGTGATGACAACCGCTTCAACTGACGGATCGGCGATCATGCCCTTGCAGTCATTGCCAAAGGATTTAATGCCGTACTTGGCAGCCGTTTCATCGGCCGCAGCCGCATTGTAATCGCTGACAGCGACAACGGTGGCTCCGGGCACTTTTTCAATGATGCGGCGGCAGTGATCCTTGCCGATAGCGCCGCAGCCGACGATACCGACCTGTAATACATGTTCCATATTTGTGTATCTCCCTTTTTTTAGAATTTGCGCGCGTCTTTAACGTGCTTCAGATGATCCTGATAAGCTTCCACATTCTTCGGGTTCTTGGATACTTCCGTATCGCCGACCCGCCACCAGGACCCGTAGCCTTCAGTCATGCTCTTGGGCAGAACCCGGATGTCAAAGACAACCGGCTGGTCTTTAATCTTTTTGGCATCGGCCAGCGCCTGCTTCATCTCATCCAGGGTATGGATGGTGTAAGACTTGCAGCCGTAGCCCTCGCCTATTTTGGCAAAGTCAACCGGAATGAACTTGCCGGAATGCTTGCCGTCCTTACCGCGGAAGCGGACTTCCGTGCATAAGGAATCATTGCCATGGCCGACCTGCAGGTTATTGATGCAGCCGAAGCTGGCGTTGTTGAAGACACAGACATTGATCTTCTCATGCTCCTGCACCGCTGTCAGCAGCTCGGAATGCAGCATGGTGAAGCTGCCGTCACCGACCATGGCATAGACATCATGGTCCTTGCCGATGGCATATTTGACGCCCAAGGCGCCGCTGATTTCATAACCCATGCAGGAATAGCCGTACTCCATATTGTAGGAATCCAGACTGCGGGCACACCACATTCTCTGCAAATCGCCCGGCAGCGAGCCGGATGAGCCGATAATGACATCTTCGGCATCAATGGCCTGGTTGATCAGACCGACGACAGTGGTCTGGGTCAGCGTAGCATCCATATCCTTGGCAAACCGGAACGCCGAAGCCGCATTGGCATCATTGACTTCCGGCACGTATTTGGGACCAAAACTGATATTATCAAGCCGCTTTAATTCGGCAAACCATTTATCCCGGGCTTTTTTGATTTCAGTGGTATAAGGGGCCTTGTAGCCCTGCAGAGCCTTCTGCAGCTCCGGCAGGGCGCGCTTGGCATCCGCCACCACGGCCACCGCCGCATTCATCTTCAAAGCCTGGAAATCTGATACATTAATATTAACAAATTTAGCGCTGTCTTTAAACAGCCACTTGGAAGAAGTCGTGAAATCCGTATACCGGGTGCCGACGCCGATGATGACATCAGCCTGTTTGGCAATGTCATTGGCGGCTGAACAGCCGGTGACTCCGATGCCGCCCAGATTCAGCGGATGATCGTACAGCACGGCGCCCTTGCCGGCCTGGGTTTCGCCAAAGGGAATATTGGCCGCTTCGGCAAAAGCCTTGAATTCGGCATGGGCCTCGCTGTAGCGGACCCCGCCGCCGCAGATCAGCAGCGGCTTTTTGGCATTGCGGATAACTTCAGCCGCCTGCTCGATGATTTCCGGCTCCGGCAGCCGCCGGGCCAGATGATGCACTCTCTTTTCAAAGAAAGAGACCGGATAGTCATAGGCTTCCCCTTCGACATCCTGGGGAATGGCGATGCAGACAGCGCCGGTATTGGCCGGATCAGTCAGTGTCCGCATGGCGGAAATCATGGCACTCATCAGCTGCTCGGGTCTGACAATGCGGTCCCAGTAGCGGCAGACGGCCTTGAAAGCATCATTAGTCGAAAGCGACAGATCATTGGTCTGCTCAATCTGCTGCAGCACCGGATCCGGCTGCCGGCAGGCATAGACATCACCCGGCAGAATCAGCACCGGAATGTTGTTGGCCGTGGCGGTGGCCGCCGCGGTTACCATATTGGCCGCCCCCGGGCCGACCGAAGAGGTCACAGCGATAATCTTTTTACGTTTGCACTGCTTGGCAAAGGCCACGGCGGTATGAGCCATGCCCTGCTCGTTTTTGCCCATCCACACCTTCATGCGGTGAGCTTCCTGATTCAAAGCCTGGCCTAAGCCGACCACATTGCCGTGACCCGGCAGCATGATGACACCCTCAACAAAGGGGTGCTGCTGGCCGTCATAGGCAATGTACTGGTTTTCCAGAAAACGGACCAGGGCCTGGGCCATGGTAAGTCTGACAGTTTTCATCCTTATTCTCCTTTCGGCGCTCAGCCTTTATAAATATGCTCGTTGGCATCAGCCTGCCAGAGCCATTCATGTTCCGGATCATCAATCCGGGTCTTCTGCCAGGGATTGCCGTCAAGATGGCGGATTCCCCAGGCATAGCACATCGCATAGCCCGGAGCGGCCACCTGGGAATGGAAGCCGTTGTTGATGACGGAAAGTCCATTCTGGCCGGTCTGGTAGATCTGCCCGTTGGCAAATCCGGCCCCGAAGCCCTGCGGATGATCGAAGCGGTAGAAATAGACTTCCGGCTGGGGATGATGATGCGGCGGATAGGATGACCACTTGCCGGGATAGTTGAGCACTTCGCCTAACACCATATTGGAGAAAGGCGCATTGTCAAAATCGAAGAAGGTCTTGATTTCCCGTCTCATGCAGCCCATCAGCTCGCCGTTGGCTCCGGCATGCTGGACCTGGACTTTGTCCGGGGTATACATGACCGGGGCGTAGTGGTTTTCATTGACTGTCTGCTGCAGGTAGATTTCACAGTGTGTATGCGCTTTCAGCGAAATGGAAGTGCCAGCGCTGGCCAGCAGGCAGTAGGCTTCCTGATGGAAGCAGTCCTGTCTGACGGCCCGCACCGCTAAATCACCATAATTGATATCTACGTCACCGGCAAACAGCAGAACGGCGGTCTCTTTATGCTCGTCATGGATCTGATAGGTCTGATCTGCATCCAGCAGCAGCAGGCCGACATCCATCTGGGTTCCCATATCATCAACAGCTGCATCGATATAGGAATTGTAACCGTTATGTAATTGTTTGGTGAAATACATCTTTAAGCTTCCTTTTATAAACCGGTATGCTCCGCAATATACTTGCGGGCTTTGATGGCATATTCCAGCGGATCGGCCTTGGCCGGATCCTGCTCGGCTTCAACCAGCAGCCAGCCCTGGTAGCCGGCCTGATCCAGCAGTGCGAAGACAGGGTCAAAATCAACACCGCCGTCGCCCGGAACGGTAAAGGCACCGTTGCGGACCGCTGTTAAAAAGCTCCAGTTATTCTGCCGGGCCTGGGCCACAACGTCCAGACGCATATCCTTCAGATGAACATGGCCGACTCTGTCAACATACTTTTTCAGCATGGTCAGCGGGTCTTCGCCGGCAAATGTGAAGTGGCCGGTGTCATAGCACAGGAAGACATAGCGCGGATCGGTATTGGCCATCATCCGGTCGGTTTCCGCCGCCGTCTGGACAACCGTGCC
>CAYTET010000007.1:31980-38521 GCA_964436975.1 uncultured Erysipelotrichaceae bacterium | reverse complement strand
CAGGGTAATGACATTTTCGGCTCAGTTTTTACCCACAGGTATGCATGAAGATCCTAATTTATTCAACATCATTTTCCATAATACTATCCTCCTAACGGCCGTATGTGCTTACCGAAACTGCGGCTGTCCGGCCGCAGTTCGATTATTTTCTTCCTCAACTAAAATCTTTTCCATCAGATAGAACCGGCCCATCCGCCAATCGGCCAAGCCTCTTTTGATAAAGCCGTCATTTTCATATAATCTCATCGCATAGGGATTGAGTGAAAAGACATCCAGCCGTATCGAGCAAGCGCCCATCCGGCGCAGCTGGTTTTCAATATGCTGCAGAACCTGCCGGCCGATGCCGCGATGCTGAAAGTCGGGTGAGACACAGAAGCGGTGAATAACATAGGCGTTCTCATCACTGCCCTGCCAGCGGCATTTGTCATAATCATCATCACTGTGCCCGTTGATGGCATAAACGGCGGCCAGCGCATCATCCTGTATTGCCACATAAAGGCATTTCTGCTGCAGATCCTCTTCAAAATCAGTTGCCGTCGGATAATGGTAATCCCACTGATGAATATCGTGGCTGTTCATTTCAGCAATGGCTTTTTCAATCAAGCCGGTTATTTTCTCAAGATCTTGGTAAACAGCCTGTCGGTATTCCATAACGGTGCCATCCTTTCAAAGCCTGTCTGTCTGCTCTGTGATAAATACTATCACAATCAGATATGAAGTCTTCGCCTATTTGCAGCAGCGGCCGGCCAGAACATCAAAACTAATTCCCTTCTGTTTATAGATGTCGGCCTTCATCAAAGCTTGTTTCAGCCCGAACGTGATTCAGGTGATTCAGTGATATCCATTTTTCTATTTGACCATCAGACATTTCAAGGCTAGTATAAATATGAGGTATGTGTATGAACATTTTCAAAATATCATATAAGACCGTCCGGCCCGATTCAGATGAAATATACAAGGGCTTCGGCTTCAGGCATCTTTCCGATGCCACCCAGTATTACGTTCATCCTGACAACCAGTCCTATAAGGGAACTACTACGCTGTGTCAGCCTATCGGTGAGGCTGTCATCCTGTTTTCTTCAATGCTGACAGCTATTATGAAGGGCCAGGGCTTCGGCGACTATTATGTCAGCGATGACCGCCAGACAGTTTATCTGGAACTCACCGTCCCCCAGGATTATCATGCCAATAAAGTGGTAGAGCCGCCGGTCTGCCAATACCGGGCTTTCTGCCAGCAGGATAAGCTGACCGTGGCCGCTTATGATGAACAGGGCCATTGGATTGACGGCACGGCTGACCAGCTGCAGCCGCTGTACAAGTTGCTGCCGGCCTTCTGTGTCCTGC
The DNA here is from genome assembly GCA_964436975.1 of uncultured Erysipelotrichaceae bacterium. Lineage (GTDB taxonomy): Bacteria > Bacillota_I > Bacilli_A > Erysipelotrichales > Erysipelotrichaceae > CAYTET01. Next base: position 37,177 of record CAYTET010000007.1, on the reverse strand, counting down.
TGGGCCGGGAAATCGAGACAAATTCTGATTACCGGCTCATTCTGGATGAATTTCTGGACAGCCCGGTGGCCGATTCCTTCGTCAATCTTCATGAAGATTTCTACCAGCTGCACAAACTGGACGAATATGAATTTGTCTATGCTGATCTGCCGGCTGTTGACAAGGCTGCTTATCGTTCTTTTTCTTCCAGCTATCAGATCATAAAGCATAACAAGCAGGCCATTCAGGAAAAGAAAGAACCCGTTATACAGATGTTTGCGGAGGATTTATTTACCGCTGAGCAGAAAACCCTTATTCCCCATCTGGCTAAAGAGTTTGTTCTGCCGGAGAACCTGTACAGTATCTGCAATGCAGTTTGTGCCGGTGATATTCTGGCCGTCCTGTTTCACGGCCCGGCCGGAACCGGCAAAACAATCTCGTGCAAACTGGTTGCCCAGACCATCGGGCTGCCCATCATGGAAACAATTAACTGCACGGAAAGTCTGGATGAATTTGTCTTAGGAAAATTCATTCCTGAAGATGACCGCATCATTTTTAAGGAAAGCTATGTAACCAAGGCTATCCGCGATGGCGGAGCGGTGGTATTTGAGGAAATCAACTTTGCCAAGCCGCAGCATCTGGCCTTTCTCAATTCACTGCTGGATGACAACGGCTTTGTCCGGCTGGATAACGGCGATATTGTCCGCCGCAATCCCAACTTCCGCTTTTTTGCGACGATGAATATCGGCTACTTTGGAACCAAGGAACTTAACCAGGCCCTTTATAACCGCTTCAACAGCATTATTGAAGTGGCGGCTCTTTCCGATGACGCAATCATCCGGATGCTGACCACCCGCGTTCCTGAATGCCAGCCTAAAGCTGATAAGATGCTCAGCATCTATCATAAGCTTAAGAAGAAAATTGAGACGGAAGAGCTTGATGTGGTAATATCGCCGCGCAATCTGGAAAACTGGGCCCGGCTGGCCAAATATGACGGCTATCTGGCAGCCGCTGAAAAAACAATCATTCCGATTGCCAAATGCGACCGCGTGCTGGAGAACACCATCCGCGGCATTATGATGCTTTACAAATGGGACTAGGAGGACAGAAAAATGGATAATCTAAGCGAGCATATCAGTCAGAAATTAATTAATCAGGCCGAAAATGGCGACATTGAGGCAATGGTTGAGGTGGCCAATTATATTGTCTGGGATGATGAATCCCGGCCGATTGATGCCGAGCCGCTGGCCAAAGCCCTAGATTATCTTAATAAGGCGGCCGCTTCCGACAGCGATGCTGCCATGCTGAGTCTGGGCGCCATGTACTATGCCGGAAGAGGCGTTGCCCAGGATTTCCGCAAGGCCGTAAAATGGTATACCGATGCCGCCAACCGCGGCAATGTCACCGCCATGAGCAATCTGGGCTACTGCTACTACTACGGCCGCAGCGGTCCGGTTGATTATGCCAAAGCCTATCAGATGTTTTCTAAAGCCGCCCTGCTTGATAATGACCCGGCGGCCTACTATAAAATCGGCGATATGCTGATGAATGGCAAATTTGTCGACCAGGATCAGGTCAGTGCCTACCGGTGCTACCGCACGGCCTATAACATCGTCTGCCAGGATAAGCCGCTGGCCTATTATCCTGATGTCTGCTCCCGGCTGGGCAGCTGCTATCACCACGGCCGCGGCGTCAAGGCCAATCTGGTCAAAGCCGAGGAAATGCTGTCTGAAGCCAAGATCTATTTCAAAGAGCGTATAAAAAACGGCGATAAAATGACTGATGGTGTCTACAAGAGAGCCTGTGATGAATGGATGGAAGTTACCAGCAAGCTGGATGCCGAAAACAAATAAACTGTTCCCTTGCTTTGATAGGCCGATAAAGGAATAATCGAATGACCAAGATCGATGAATTAATCAAAAAAACCGACAGCGGTGATTTTGCCGCGATGGCTCAAGCCGGCAGCTATCTGGTATGGGGAAAGGGATTTACAGCCCCCGTCAAACCGGAGATGTTTTCAAAGAGTCTGCAGTATCTCATAAAAGCGGCCGCAGCCGGATATGATGATGCCATGATGAATCTGGGCAGCATCTATATGATGGGCTTCGGAGTTGAAGAAGATGACAACGAAGCGGTCAAATGGTATACTGCGGCCGCTAACCGCGGCAATCAGGACGCTATGGTAACCCTGGGCGGCTTTTATTTGCACAACAAGGAAAAAGCGGTTGACTACCACAAGGCCTTTCAGCTTTTCAGCAAGGCAGCTCTTTTAAAAGCTAACCCAGCCCTTTTTGAAGTTGGCTCGGTGCTGATGGCCGAAAATTATGCTGGAAAAGACTTCAAACTTGGTTTTTTATGTTACCGGCAAGCCTATAAAACACTGGTGAAAGACAAGAGGGAAGATTTATATCCAGACGCCTGTTTTGGTTTAGGAACCAATTATTATCACGGCAAGGGAACTGCTGTCAGCCTTACTGAAGCGCAGTACTATCTCAATGAAGCTGTGACTTATTATAAAAAGGGAATTGCCACTCAATGCGTTGCCGATGATTATATATACTATCTTCAAGCTGTCAAAGAGCTGAATGAGGTAAATAAACTATTGGCATCTCAGTGAACTGCTTATCAAAACTTATTTCCTTACATTGGCCTGCTGATTTCAGCCAATGGCGGCAGAAAGGGAAAAACGAATGGATAAAGACCCGGCTGTCAGATTAGCCGACTGCCTTAGCAAAGCCGAAAGCGGTGACAGCGACGCCTTAATAGAGGCCGCCTGTCAAGTTTTCTTACGGCCAACAGCAGCAACAGCGGCCGATCAAACCTGCCGTCAGAAAGTGTTAGGGCTTCTTATTCAGGCGGCAATGCTTGATAATGCGCAGATCTTGACCGTTTTAGGCGCTGTCTATGAAATCGGCCATGGTATAAGTAACGATTATGCCAAAGCAGCCCATTATTATCAGACCGCCGCCCGTCGGGGTAACCCGAATGCCATGTATAATCTGGCCTGTCTTTACCGCAATGACAAAGGCGTGGCTGTCGACTGTAAAAAGGCCTTTCAGCTGTATTCTAAAGCAGCTCTTCTGCAAAATCCGGCGGCCTTTATTGGCATCGGAGATATGCTGATGGACGGCGACTATGGCGAAAAAGATGAAGTTCTGGGCTTTGCCTGCTACGTCTCCGCTTATCGCCTGTTGAAAAATGATACCACTGCCGAATACTATCCGATGGCCTGTCTGTCTTTAGGTCAAAGTTTTCTATACGGTGAAGGAATTGACGTTGATGTTAACAAGGCTGTTACTTTCCTTTCAAATGCCAGACAGGGTTTTGATACTGGTATCAGTTCCGGATTATATGCGGCCGATGACCGCCGCTATCGACAAACATGCTGCCTACTGAACAAAGCCCTGAACCTGCTCCATCTTCCCCCATTAGCCGATGGTTCTTCCCTAGTAAAGGAGAATTCCGATGATTGAAAATCTTGCCGAAGAGATTAAAAAAGCCAACGCCGGTAATATGAAAGCAATGCTTAGAGTTGTTTCCTTCATTGTCTGGGAAGACGAGTCCCAGCCTATTGACTCTGATCCGCTGCAGCTGGCCGTTGATTATCTGAACAGCGCCATTAGCCAGCAGAATCCGCAGGCCATGGTTATGCTGGGCCGGATGTATGAAAACGGCCGGGGTCTGCCGCAGGATTACGATACGGCCTTCCGGCTTTACACCCAAGCTGCCGGAGAAGGCGATGATGAGGGTGCCTTGAAACTTGGCAGCTGTTATCTGGCCGGCCACGGCACGGCTGCCGACATGGACAAAGCTTATAAATGTTTTTTTCAATCATGCATTCTGCAGAACCCAAAAGGTTATCTGGCCATTGGTGATATGATTATGAACGGACAGTCAATTGATATAGATCCCTTTACGGCTTTTGGCTGTTACAACCAGGCTCTGGAATTATTAGAAGGCAAAACCCCTTTCCCCGAATATCCCGAAACCTGTCTGCGCATTGGACAATGTCTATACCATGGAAATGGTATTGCTAAAAATCTTAATGATGCCCGCTTTTACCTATCGGAAGCGGTTGAGTATTTTAAACCGAACCTTGCCGGCAACAAGGCAGAACGGCCGTCCGATTACCGGACAGCCCAGGCTGAACTCAAGGCTGTCAATGATGAATTAGCGGCTGCTTCATAAAAGAAACAAAGGAGGCGGTACATTATGAAAAAGAAAGAAGCTGTCAAACTGCTCAGCCAGTACCAGTGTGAGTTCAACCGCGCCTTGGAAGAGAACTTCGCCCAGACCCTTTCTGAAAACGACCTGGTACGGCTCTTTTTCATTAATGAGAACCAGACCTTTACCGATGGCCGCAATATTATTGTCGATCCGGCAAATGATGATTTATATTTTGACTCTGAAGCCCTTGGCCATACCGAAAAGTTTTTGAAATGGCCGGTCTGTGTTTCCAACAATCCCTGGGATGCCCTGCGTCTGATTACCCGTTCCCTTAATATTCACGAATCGCTGCATGTGCTGTATACTGATTTTCCACCCCGCTTTGTCAACAATCCCAAGTACCAGACAGGGAATGAGATAACAACTATTTCAACGATCAGCAATATCATCGAAGATGCGTATATCGAGGCCGCTGGCTGCAGCTGTTACGACAATATGGAAATGTTTCTTAAATTCGCCCGGGTAAGCCGCTTGTTTGCCTCTAACCCGTCTGAAGGCACCGTGGCCCGAGCCTTTGCCAAAGAAGGCCAGGCTGTGGCCTCCGAAGAAGTGCAGAATCTGCCGCTGCTGCGCTTCATAAACTATATGATTACATTTCTGCTCTACCCGATGCTGCAGCAGGATCCGCCCGAAGATGACATTGCCGATTATGTCAGCCAGACCAGGACGCTGTTTTTAGACGGCAGCGCCGCCGCGGCACCAGCCGAGCGGTTTGCATTTAGCAGCCGGATATACGATATCATTCAGTCCCTGATTCCTGATGACAGTATCGTTTTACCCATGGAAGAATTTAAACTGCTCCTGATTGATCCCGAAACCCACAGCGGCAAGGCTCTCAGCATTGCCGACTTCAGCCATTCGGGAAAAGTCCAGGCTGTAACGACCAGGCTGTTTGCGAATCTGGACAATAGCCTGCGCAGCGGCCAGGACGATTCAGAACAGCTTGCCCTGACGCTAGACGAATATGACAAAGACAAACAGGCCGCATTGG
>CAYTET010000007.1:0-31970 GCA_964436975.1 uncultured Erysipelotrichaceae bacterium | reverse complement strand
GGGCAGCCGGACGGTTACCCTTGGCAGCAATTATGACTGTGCCGTCATGCATAAAGATATCAAAATAATCGAGACAAAACCCCGGATCAATCTCAATCTGAAAAAGGCTTATCAGAATCTCTATAACAAATACCGTCTTAATATTAATTCCTACAGCAGCCGCTTTTCTAATCTGCTGAAAGCCCGCGTGCCGGTTAGGGAAGAGAACTTTCTATTTGGTTCTGCCATCACCTCTTCCCGGTTAGACGATGTCAAAAAGCGCTACTGGAACCGGCGCGTTCTGGAAACGGATATTCCTGATTTAGCCATCCTGCTGCTTATTGACGGTTCAGGCTCTATGCGGGGAAAGCGGCGTGACAGCGCCATGACCTCCGCTGTTATCCTGCATGAAGTTCTGACTAAGCAGAACATGAGCCATGCCGTTGTTGAGCACCGGGCGCTGGGGGAAGAGCCGGCAATTGAGATTAACATCCTGACTGACTTTCAGGCCCGCCCGGAAGAGAAATACAACATCATGCAGATTGATGCCTACAACGACAACCGTGACGGCCTGGCTCTTTTCTGGGCCGAGCGGTATATCCAGCAGCACTCTCACTGTGAAAACAATCTGATTATCATCATCTCCGACGGGGCTCCGGCCCATGCTGCCGACGATTATTATCCGCCGGCTTCCATCAAAGACACGGCCAATGCGGTTGCCAAAATAACCAGGCGGGGCACTAACATCATCGCCATCGCCCTGGACGAACCCGGCTGTACCGAATGCTATGACGACCTGAAGGAAATATATCCGGATATTGTGGCCTGTGATAATCTGAATCATCTGACCGCCCAGCTGCTGGCCCTGATTTCCCGGCAGCTGCGCTGATCAGTTTTTCTTCATCTCCAAAAAAATCCCTGGTTTCAATTTACGGCAGGGATTTTTTATTATCAAATATTGTTTTTTTATTCAGCCGTCCGACTGGTTCTGGAAGTCACAAAAGCTCTGATCCGGTCCCGGTTTTCCACCAGCAGGATAATGCCGCAGATAATAGCCGGAGCATAGCACTTGGGCAGGTTGAACACCAGTCCGTTCAGCAGATAGCTGAAATAGGACAGCCCGCTGTGCCACTGCGGAAAGAAGAAGAAATAATCAGCCGTGTCAACCAGCATCGACCATAAAAGAATGGCCAGAATGGAATAAGCCATATTGATATACTTTTTTGTTTTCAGCAGATAGCCGCCGGCCAGCACCGCCGCCAGACAGCCGATATGGGCCGCCAGCGCCAAATAGTTGGTGTCGGCCAGAAAAGCCATTTTGGTAAAACTGAAGGTGCCGCACAGCACAAACCATCCTACCGTCAGAATACTTCCGGTCAGCTTTACCGTTTTATTGGAGCAGTAGATTGTCACAAACAGCAGGATGCTGCTGACGATATAAAGATATTTTGTCATAGATGCGGCCTTTCTAATATTTTTGAATAACCAGCAGATAATTACAGGAAGCCTTGACCGGCAGATCATTGATGCCGCTGACAGCAGAGCCGTAGGTCACTCCGTTTAATTCATAAGTGCCCCAGTCAGCATTGGCATTAGCGTCATCATTAGTATAGATGGCAACAAACTCATGATCCTGCAGGGTAATATCGTCAAAAGAATTGATAAACCCGTCAGTAATAGCAACATTGGCCTGCCCGTTTTCATTGTAATAACTGATGACATCTCTCAGTTTAACGTCAGCTCCTTCATCCACTTCTGTAACCTTAAACAGGTTATAGCCATCCCCTTTTTCAAATTCGGCCTTAAATCCGACTGAGGATTTTTGTGCGGAGCAGGCTGATAAAACCAGTGTCAGCATAATAGCGATAAATAAACAGAACTTTTGGCGTTTCATTGTCCTTTCCCCCTGTTTTATTAACTACCTGTAATTTTAGCATAATCAGCAGCCAATTAACGGGTTTTTCAGCAAAATTCAAAAACGGCCATAATAAAGGCCATACTCCTAAAACAGGGTTATGGCCTTGGTGTCTGTCAGATCTGCTGCTCGTCAGCCGGTTTTTCCGGATCGGCCGCCTCGGCGGGTTCCGCTTCAGCCGGACTTTCCGCATCCGCCGGTTCTTCGGCTACCGGTTCAGGTTCTGCCACCTCTTCGGCAGTTGCCGGTTCCGGCTCGGTCAGATCAGGCCGGGTTTCGTCAGCGTTGTCCGCTGCCGGTTCAGCCGGCATATCACCAGCCGCCGGTTCTGCGGCCGCCGGTGCCTTATCAGCTTTTTTCCGCGGCGGCAGGTTGTCACATTCATGCGGGTGAAGATCCTGGTCAGGCTTGACGCGCCACAGTTCGCTGTAGGATACAATGGGTATTTCATCGGTATATGATTTGGCAAACTGACGCTGCTTGCGGGTATCGCCCTCATGGCGGTTGGCCAACATGTCCTTGTCCATCATATACTGCACATACATTGCCTTTTTAATAATGAAGCACCGGGCAACGGTATCGCGGATAACGTCGGCCCGCTGGTCCACATCCATGGTTTTCAGCCGGCTGATGGTATCTTCAAAATACTGTCTTGACAGCGCGACACATTTCTCTTTCATCTCATCGACGCTGTCCAGATAACGGTTGTCAAAATGACGCTGCATCGAGCCGATGGAACGTTTTCTGGAATCAATGTCACGGTAGGCATCGATGACATCCATGGTATTTTCAGGATTCAAATAGACAGCCAGCACCTCATTGCGGGCTCCTTCGAACTCATTCTGCGGTTCAGTCAGACAGAAATACAGTCCCTTAGCCTCAATATAATTGGCATCGCTGACCAGAATTGCCCGCTCCGTTTCATCCTTGCGCCAGTACAGCACAAACGGAACCCGGATATATCTTTCCGGAAGCTTAAAAGCATCCTTATAGCGGATAATCTGGTTGGCCACAATCTTATGATTGATAGCCAGCGGCAGGCTGACACAGATCATCATCTCGTTGTTTAGATCATAGAGATCCTTAAACAGCTGGTCATATTCCGCATACCTGTGATCTTCACTGCTGAGGTAATCACCTAAAGCGCCATTAAAAACGCAGTATGCGCCGGAACCGGAAGCGCCCGTTGATTCCTTTTCAGCTAACGCCTTATAAATTGCCATTGGTAATACACTCCTTCTTGGTAAAACCACTTCTTTACTTTAGTTTACTCATTTTTTACTAAAATGTAAACGGTAACATTGGCGCCGCCCCTTCAGCCGCGCCGCTGAATAATCCGGCCGGCGGCTCATTCTATAAGAAAACCCGCCGGAGCGGGTTACAGGGCTGCTATAATTCTGATCAGTCTTTAAATAGATTATACACATCGCTGATCGGCTGATTGCTGCTGATAGCTTCAATGCTTTTGGCTAACAAAAAGCCGACTGAAAGCACTTTGATTTTAGGAGCGGCCGCCAGCTGTTCAGGCGTCAGTTCGATCGTATTGGTGACAATCATTTCCTTGATATCGCTGTTCTGCAGCCGGGTAGCAGCATCCCGGGAGAAAACCGGATGGGTGCAGGCACAGTAGATGTCCTTGGCATTATGCTTCTTCAGCATATCCACACAGCCTACCAGCGAACCGCCGGTGTCAACCAGGTCATCGATGATGATGCAGTTTTTGCCGTCAACATCACCAATCAGGTTCATGGCTTCGGAAACGTTGGGCTGGGTGCGCCGCTTATCAACAATGGCGATGGGCACATTGCCCATGTTCTCAGCCAGCTGGCGGGCCCGGACCACGCCGCCGTGATCAGGAGAAACAATTACCACGTCATCAAGATGAATCCGCCGGAAATACTGGCCGATCAGATCGGAGGCGGTCAGATTGTCATTGGGTATCTTGAAGAAACCCTGAATCTGGGCCGCATGCAGGTCGATGGCCACCACTCTGTCAGCTCCGGCCACCTCCAGCAGATCCGCCACTAGACGGGCGGTGATGGGCTGGCGCGGCTTCGGCTTGCGATCCTGCCGGGCATAGCCGAAATACGGAATGACACAGGTGATCTCATGGCAGCTGGCCCGTTTGCAGGCATCCAGACAGACCAGCACTTCCATCAGTCTTTCATTGACCGGACTGCAGGTCGACTGGATGATAAAGACATGCTTGCCCCGCACCGACTGGCGCGGTTCAACCATGACTTCACCGTCAGCGAAGTGCTTAACATCAATCTGACCCTGTTCAATGCCGAGGTATTTGACAATCTCATCGGTTAGCACCCGACTTGATGTCAGCGAAAATACGATAATGTCATCTTTCACCATAACAGTTCCCCCTGTTTGTTTTGCTGACTATTTATTCTTATATCTGGCTCCGTAGCCGGTCTTGTTTTCCTGCCGGACCCGGCCGATAGCCATGTCGCCGTCGGCAACATCATGATTGACTGTTGAGCCGGCCGCAACCAGCGTGTTTTTGCCGATATGAACCGGCGCAATCAGATTGGCATTAGAGCCGATAAAGGCGCCGTCATCAATAGTAGTATGGAACTTGTTCTTGCCGTCATAGTTGACCGTGACAACCCCGCATCCGAAGTTGACCGTCTTGCCGACCGTGGCGTCACCGACATAAGTCAGATGAGCACATTTTGTGCCGTCATCAATAGAGGTGTTCTTCATCTCGACAAAATTGCCAATCCGCACATTGCTGCCGATATGACAGCCGTTGCGCAGATGGGCCCAGGGCCCTAAGGTAACATTATTGCCGACGGCACTGTCGGTAATCCGGCAGGCATTTATCCGGTTGTTATTGCCGATTTCGGCATTGCAGAAGTAACAGCCGGAATCAAGGATGTTGTCCGTGCCGATGACGGTATGACCCTCAAAGCGGGAATTAGGATAGATAACCGTATCCTGACCGATTGTTACATCCGGACCGATATACGTGCTGGCCGGCTCCACAATCGTCACGCCGTTATCCAGCCAGTAACTGTTGATCTTGTTCTGCAGCCAGCGGCCGGCGGCCACCAGCTCCTGACGGGTGTTGATGCCGCTGCATTCCTGCCAGTCGGCAACTTTCATGCCGCCGACAGTCTGGCCGTGGGCCGCAAATACCGCCACCAGATCGGTCACATAGTATTCATGCTGCTGGTTTTCATTCTTTATTTCCGGCAGATACTGCCACAGCAGTTCATTATCAGCCGCATAAATGCCGACATTTATTTCAGCGACGGCTTTTTCAGCCTCGCTGCAGTCTTTAAATTCCACGATTCTGACTACTTCTTTGGCCGCATTGCGGATAACCCGGCCGTAGCTGGCCGTATCCGGCGGACAGGCCGTCATAACAACAAATTTATAATCAGCCGCCTGCGCAATCAGCTTCTGATAGGTTTCCGGCTGAACCAGCGGGCAGTCCCCGTTGACAATCAGCGTCACGCCTTTTTCAGCCGCCAGCAGATCATGGGCCTGTCTGACAGCATCCGCGCTGCCCAGCTGGGGCTGCTGAACGGCATATTCAACTTTATCCTTCATATAATCTCTGATCTGATCGGCGCCATGGCCGACCACAAAGACGATTTTATCAACGCCGGCCTTCTTCAGATTGGTATAAATATGATCAACCATCGGCCGATCACTGACCAGATGCATTGTCTTGGTAAGCTCGGAATGCATCCGGGTTCCTTTGCCGGCCGCCATTACTATTGCTGATATCATGTTAAAAAGTACCCTCCATGGGTTCCCTTTAATTATAACTGATTTATTGGCTCATTCAACCGCAATCCGGAATTAATGAACCGGTCTGCCGGCCTTTTTACAGACTGAAAAAGATCGGCTGTCACCTCATATGACAATAGAAGTCTTATAGACAAACGGATAGCGCCGGCGCATCAGCTGAACCAGTTCAGCGGTGTCGGCACTCATTTCAGCCAGCACAAACACCGTCGATCCGCTGCCGCTCATCAAAACCTGGTCAAAGCCCAGCCGGATGCACTCCTGGCGGATTTCTTCTATTACCGGCAGCTGGCTGACGGCCGCCGGCTGCAGGCTGTTGCCTAAAAGCGGTCCCAGCGGCTGGTGATCAACAAAGGCCTGCTGCACCAGACTGATATCAGGATGCGGGCAGGTCAGCATATCCAGATTTTCATAAGCCCACTTGGTGCTGATGCCCCGGGCCGGCTTGATCAGAATGACCTGGTAATTGGCCGGCAGGTCAAAAGGCGCGATTTTTTCGCCCAGGCCGGTGACCCGGGCACATCTTTTATAGAGAAAAAAGGGAATATCAGAGCCGATCTGGGCTCCGATTTCCGCCAGCTGCGGAATGGACAGCTTCAGATTAGCCAGGGCGTTTACCAGCAGCAGGGCCGCCGCCGCATCGCTGGAGCCCCCGGCCAGACCGGACAGAAACGGAATGTGCTTGGTCAGGGAAATGCGGAACTGCTGGGTCAGACCGAACCGGCTGGTCATGGCGCTGACGGCTTTATAGATGGTATTCTTCTCGTTAAACTGCATCCTGACATCGCACTTAAAGGAGGTCTGGTGATCCAGCTCCATGGTCAGCCCGTCATAAAGGCCGATTGGAACCATCAGCATGTCCAGATCATGATAGCCGTTATCCCTGCTTCCAATCACATTCAGACTGACGTTAATCTTAGCATAAGCCCGTTCAAACATTTCCCATCACCTCATACAGACTGATAAAGTCATCCACACCAAGTTCTTCAGCCCGGCAGCTTTCACTCTTTTCAATAGCCGCCATGCCGGCTTTGATGGTTTCCGGCGAATAGCCGGCCTGCTTCAGATTATTGTTGATTGTCTTGCGGCGCTGGGCAAAGCAGCCCCTGACAAAGCCGGTGAAGCCGGCTTCATCGCTGACCAGCCGGTGATAGGGCCGTCTGGTAAACTCCACCACGGCACTGTCAACATCCGGCCGGGGCATAAAAGACTGGCGGGGCACTTTCATAACCAGCCGCGTTTCGCATTTATACCGGCTCACCACTGTCAGGGCATTGTAATCCTTACCGCCGGCATTGGCCAGAAAGCGGGCCGCGACTTCCTGCTGCATCATTACCACTATCCGGCTGATCCGGTCAGGGCCGTTGATGACTTTGAACAGAATCGGGGTAGTGATGTAATACGGCAGATTGGCCGCCAGGGCCAGGTGGTATCCGGCCGGAACAGTTGCGGCCAGCTCATCCAGGTCAGCCTGCAGAAAATCCTGCCAGATAATTTCCACATTGTCACAGCCGGCCAGCGTCTGGGTCAAAACCGGCTTTAAGTGCTCATCTATTTCAAAGGCTTTGACACAGCCGGCGGCGGCGCTGAGCGCCTGGGTTAAGGCACCCAGACCCGGACCGACTTCAATTACCGCATCATTATGGTCAAACAGACCGGCCATCTTGACAACGACATTATGATCAATCAGAAAATTCTGACCATACCCCTTGCGCACGGTCAGGTTAAAAGCCTGCAGGATCTCTCTGGTTTTGCCGGCTCCGGCAATCGGCCTGTCATCCATGCAGTGCCTCCCGGGCCATTTCGTAAGTAATGCCGGCCATGTTAAGTCTTTTATACAGGGTCTTGTTGTTGCACGGTCCCAGATGGAAGTACCGGCAGACCTGCTGCCGGCGGCTCTGGCTGCCGATGATATCCAGTTTCAGATAGTCCGGCCAGCTCAGCGAAGAATTGGCGGCCGTAAAAGTGGCCGCCGTGGCAATGGCCTGAACAAGAGCGTCTTTGTCAGCGTATTCGATGCCGACGTTGCGCCGGCCGACTGCCCGGCTTTTTTCCACAAAGCCCTGCCGGCAGCTGCCCAGCCGCTCTGTCAGCTTCTGGCGGATCAGTTCGCCGGGATGATCCGGATCGGTCAGGATCAGAACCGTCCGGTTTTCCGCCAGCCGCTCAATCAGACTGAGCGTCGGCTCATCCAGACCCAGGCCATGGGTGGCTATCGCATCACAGTCAAAAAACTGATGCAGTCTGTTGATATCATGCTGGCCTTCCACGACAATAAGTTCCTTTATTTTTTCCATTTTATTTTCCCAGTAAAGTTTGATAATTATTCATCAGCTGCTGCGCCAGGCTGTCAGAACTGACCGCGCGCAGCGTGGCAATGAATTCGCCGACATAGCGGACATAGGCGGACTGATTGTCCCTTCCCCGCATCGGCTCGGGAGCCATGTAGGGACAGTCGGTTTCAATCAGCAGCCGGTCGGCCCTGACCAGCTTGGCATTGGTTCTGGGCTCAACGGCCTTTTTAAAAGTGACCGGTCCGCCAAAAGAAATATAGCAGCCCAGTTTTTCATATTCCTTCATCATCTCCGCCGATCCGGAGTAGCAGTGCATCACAATTTTAGTTTTAGCATACTCCTTAAGAATATCATAGGTGTCCTGGCTGGCGCTGCGGCTGTGAATAAGCACCGGCTTGCCGGTGGCATTGGCCAGCTGCAGCTGGCGGATAAACAGCTCCTTCTGCAAAGCCGCGGTCTGTCTGGTCCAGTAGTAGTCCAGTCCGATTTCACCGACTGCCTTGATGCGGCTTGACGCCAGGGCGGTTTTCAGTCTGTCAAAATCAGCTTCGCTGTATTCAGCGGCCTGTTCGGGATGAAAGCCGAAGGCAATATCCCAGAAGGGATAATTATCAGCCTGGCCCAGCGTCCAGTCCAGATCGTCAAAGCTGCAGCAGACCATCATGATCCGGCCGACCCGGCTGCGGGCGGCTTCCGTCATATAAGCCGCAATATCACTGCGGAAGCGGGGATCGTTCATATGGGCGTGGCTGTCTATCCAGTAAGTTTCACTCATTTTATTTTCCCACACAGAAACGGTCAAAGACCGCATTCATCAGATCATCATCGCTGCCAATGCCGTCAATCTCATTCAGACACTGGTAAGCCGTCTGCAGATTATCCTGAATTAGGTCGACACTGACCCCCTCCTGCAGCTGCTTACCGGCCTGGATTATTTCATTCTGGGCCTGCTTGAGCAGACCAATCTGGCGCTGATTGGCCAGTCCCGGCTGGCTCAGGGCAATCTGGTGGCGGGCAAAACGCTTCGCTATTTCACTGACCAGCGGTTCAATCCGGCCGGCGGAAGCGCAGATATCCATTTCATGGCTGACCTGTGACAGGTCAGCCTTGTTATAAACGATGATCCGGTTCAATCCGGCTGTCTGCTGCAGGATGCGCCGGTCATATTCATCTTCCGGCTGGCTGCCGTCAACAACAACAATCACCAGCTGGGCCTGCTTCATGGCCGCAACACTTTTGGCGATGCCCTGCTGCTCGATTTCATCGCTGCTGTCATGCAGGCCGGCCGTGTCAATCAGGTGCAGTTTGATATCACCCAGATGGATCTGGCCTTCCACCAGATCTCTGGTCGTACCGGCCACGGGAGTGACAATAGCCTTATCCTGCTTTAAAAGCGCATTTAAAAGGGAGCTTTTGCCAACATTGGGCTTGCCCACAATGACGGTGTCGATGCCGTCTTTTATCAGACAGCTGCTGTAAGATACCTGCAGCAGGCTGTCAACCTGATTAAGCCACTGGTCAATCAGCGGGGCAATCGTCTGACTGGTTATAGTGGAGATATCATTGTCATATTCGGGATAATCGATGTTGACCTCGATGTGGGCCATCACATCCATAAGCTGCTTTTTAAGCGGGGTCAGAACCTTTTCCAGCTGACCGGTCAGACCCTGCATGGCTAGGCGAATTGCCGCCGGGCTGTCGGCCTCAATTAAATCCATGACCCCTTCGGCCTGGGTCAGATCCATCTTGCCGTTAAGAAAAGCGCGCTGGCTGAATTCGCCCCGGCCGGCCAGCCGGGCGCCCTGGCCCAGACACAGCGCGACAATCTGCTCGCTGACAGCCAGACCGCCATGACCGTATATTTCAACCATGTCGCTGCCGCAGTATGAATGCGGCTGGGCAAAGTATACTGCCAGCACCTGATCGGTCTTCTGATGGGTGACCGGATCGGTGATATACCCGCAGGTCATCTGCCGCGGCACAAAGACCGCCTGCGGTTTTGACCAGAGGGCTTTGAGAATATTCAAAGAATCACTGCCGGCCATCCGGATGACGGAAATGGCGCTGGCAGCGATATGACCGGAAGAAATAGCTACTATCGTATCGGTCAGAGCTGGCATCTGGAACAACCTTTCTGTTCTTATTTTATCTTATTTGCCGCTGATTGTATAATAAAGCTGCTAAAGGAGGCAGCCTGATATGTGCGGACGGTTTTATTACGGAGAGAACATTGATGTTACACCTTATGTTGACATTTTAAACCGCCAATATGACCAGACCATTCTTAATCTGTGGCAGAAAGGCGAAATCTTTCCCGAGCAGGTCTGTCTGACCCTGAATGAAAACCAGCAGCCGGCTCTGATGCGCTGGCACTATGAAATCAGCGGCCATAAAATCATCAATACCCGCCGCGAATCGCTGACCCGGCAAAGCCAGTACCGGCAGGATTTTGCCGACCACCGCTGCCTGGTCATTGCCAGCGGCTTTTATGAATGGGATGCCGCCAAACAGCGCTATCTCATTGCCCTGGACGGCCAGCCGCTTTACCTGGCGGCCATCTATCAGCCGGCTGACCCGCTGGCCGGATTCTCCATTCTGACCCGGCCCGCCGACTGCACCAGCCATATCCACAGCCGCTGTCCGGTCGTACTGGCCGAAAGCCAGACCGCTCTGTATCTTACTGATACCCATTCAGCCGCCGGTCTGATCGACTCCAGCCGGCCGCAACTGCAGATTACCCCCTGCGGCCCGCAGAATATGAGTCTGTTCTAAAAAAACGAACACCGTCCGGTGTTCATTTTTATTTGCGGTTCTGCCGGCCCGTCAGCGGGTCAGTATCTCGTGGCCCTGTTCGGTTACCAGCACTGTGTATTCCCACTGGGCACTGGGCAACCGGTCTTTGGTATAGGTCGTCCAGCCGTCAGCCGTGCTGACTTTAACTGCCGACTTTTTCATATTCAGCATCGGTTCAATGGTAAAGACCATTCCAGGCACCAGCACATAATCGGTATTGCGCTTGCCGTAATGATAGACAAAAGGATCTTCATGGAACTCCAGACCGACGCCGTGGCCGCCAAACATCCTGACAACCTTGTAATGATTGGCCTCGGCATACTTTTCAATCTCATAGCCGATATCGCCCAGAAAGCCCCAGGGCTTGACCTGGGCCAGGCCGATGTCCAGACTCTGCTGGCAGACATCCACCAGCTTCTGCTTGGCAGCGGTTGTCGAGTCAATGACAAACATCCGCGACGCATCCGAATAATAGCCCTTGTAGATGGTGGAAACGTCGACATTTATGATCTGGCCCGGCTGCAGAATCCTCTGGGCGGAAGGAATGCCGTGGCAGACAACATCATCAATGGATGTGCAGACATGCCGGGGGAAACCCTCGAATTTATAAGGCGCGCAGATTGCACCGTGATCTTCCGTGTATTCAGCAACCCAGTCATCGATATCCTGGGTGCTGACCCCGGCCTTTATTTTCGAAGCCACATAATCCAGAACCCCGGTGTTGATAACCCCGCTGGCCCGGATGCCGGCAATCTGCTCTTCATTCTTAATCATCGCTGCTGTCGGCACTTTGCAGCCGGCCTGCCGGTACTCCCGCAGTTTTTCAGCCAATTCTTCTTTTGTTAGCATAAAATACCTTCTTCTTTTTTATCAGCCAATATGCTCAAACAGATAAACTCCTTTATGCCGCAGATAATTATAACTGACCGCGGCTACTGCCGTCAGCAGCACGGTCCAGACAGCCATGTACGCCGCTTCCGGCAGCAGGTCATAAAGCCAGATCAGATAAGGCACCGCCATCAGTATTACAATGACGATGTTGATCAGCAGGCTGATCATAACCGCAGCAGACTGTTTTATTACCTGCACTTCATTGATCCAGTCAAGCCGGACATGATGCAGATTGATGATAACCCCGAGAATTGATATGCAGCATTCATACAGCGCCGGCAGCACCAGCACAAACAGGGTGCTGATCAGATCAAACTGCAGCGAAAGCGCGATGACAAGGCCGGTCACAAGAATAAGCGGCACCATTATGACAATCTGCAGGGCCGCCTTGGCCGTTAAGACATCAATGCTGTTCACCGGCAGGCTGCGCAGCAGCCAGATATTCCGGCCTTCCAGCGATACGCTGGATGCCGACCCGGAAGTCATGCTGCAGATGCCGCAGATGGCAACTGAGGCCAGCAGCGCGAACAAAGGCTTTACTGACGAAAAAGCCGCCAGTTCCGCCGCCAGCTGCTGGTGCTTGATAATAACATAGACAGACCCGGCCACCAAAAACAGGGCACTGAGATAGGCGTTCATCATATAATTGCTGGAAGAGACCAGCCGGTCCTTTTCTTTCCGCAGCAGGGCCGCCCTGATGCTGGAAACGGCCAGCGGTCCGCCTTTATATTTTGTCTTGACGGTGCTGTTTTTAAGACCCAGCGAAATCCGGATGAAAGAGACGGCCAGCCAGCGGTACACCAAAGCCGTAACAGCCAGACAGACCAGACTCAGCCACAGCAGGCTGGTCAGACTGCCCTGGCCGACGGCCTTGCCAAGCCACACCAGCGGCAGGATGGCCTGCATGTTTTGGCTGATATTGGCACTGTCAGCTAACAGCTGGGTAAGCAGTCCTTCGGCATTAAAGCAGAAATAGTAGTAGACCGCCAGAAACAGCACCATGAAGATCATGCTGAACAGGGTCTTGTTTTTCATGCGGCTGGTCAGCAGGGTTACGGCATAGCCGGCCAGACAGGCTAAAGCCAGCGCCAATAGCGGCCACAGAATAAAGCCGATGACAAGGCTGAAGATACCGGCGGCTGACAGAGTGGCATATTTAAGCCAGCAGATGACGGCCGGCACCAGGATGATCAGTTCGAATATGGTATTGGTCAGCCATAAGCCGAAGATGCGGCTGATCAGGATGTAATCCGGCTTCAGCGGCATTGCCAGCAGCATTTCCGTATCCTTGGCCTGATAAAGCTGCGGGCCGGTCATAAACAGATTGGTGATAAAGATCAGCGAGAATACCCCGGCTCCGGCCAGGGCCCAGTAAAACCAGCCCAAATCCAAAGCTGCCAGCAGACCGGCCAAGGTGTCAAATGTTGTATAGGCCAGATAGCCGAAAATGCCGATCAGATAGATGAACAGCAGGGCATACAGTATGCCGCGGGACTTGGAATTGGAGCGGCGGCGGCTGGCGGCAGCGGCATTGGCCGAGCCGTAGGAAGACAGCCAGGCCTGCAGCCGTATTTTAATCATCAGCTTAAGCATGCCGGTCCTCCAGCTCCAAAAAGACCTCTTCCAGAGAAGACTGGCCTTTTACTTCTTCCATCGTGCCGCTGACCAGCAGCCGGCCGTTTTTGATGATGGATACCTTGTCGCACAGTTTTTCAGCCACTTCCAGAACATGGGTGGAAAAGAAGATGGCCCCGCCTTTGGCGCAGTGCTGGTGCATCAGCTCCTTGAAATCATGGGTGGCAATCGGATCCAGGCCGACAAAAGGCTCATCCATGATGATGAGTTTGGGATCATGAATCAGACCGCCGATAACGGCCAGTTTCTGCTTCATGCCATGGGAATAGGATGAGATGGGATTGGCCAGATCATCCTTCAGTTTCAGCAGGGTGGCATACTGCTCGATGCGGGCCAGTCTGGTTTCGGCCGGCAGCTGGAAAACATCGGCGATAAAATTAAGATACTTGATGCCCGTCATGAATTCATACAGATCCGGATTGTCCGGAATATAGGAAAGGGCCGCCTTGGCAGCCAGCGGCTGCTGGCTGATGCTGTGGCCGTCAATGCTGATACTGCCGCTTTCAAAATTCAGAATGCCGCAGCAGCATTTAATGGTCGTGGTCTTGCCGGCGCCGTTAGGACCGATGAAGCCGTGGATTTCGCCGCTTTCAATGTGCAGGGACAGATCGTCAACGGCCTTTTTGGGGCCGTATGATTTACTGAGATGTTCAATTTCAAGCATAATATTTCCCCCTTATTAAGATACGGAAATGATTATACACTTTTTTGCCATAAAAGACTATTTAGCCGGCACCATCTGAAAAGGCGCTGTCAGGCGCCTTTTTTGCTTATCTGTTGAATACAAACTCATCCAGCCGCCGGAAGGCTTCCACAACTGACTGATGCGGCACGGCCAGATTGATTCTGATTGAATCAGGGCCCATAAACGCCCGCCCGTCCTGCCAGATGACCCCGACAGCCACGCCGTCTTTGAGCAGCTGGTCCATGGTCTGGCTGTGGTCGGCCAGCCACTGGCTGCAGTTGAGATACAGCATATAGGTTCCCTGCGGCTTAGCCAGTTCGATTCCTTTGAAATGATCCCGGATATAATCACAGGCATAATCGATGTTGCCGGACAGCACTTCCAGCAGTTCATCCAGCCACTGGCTGCCGACAGGCGTATAAGCGCCCATCAGGGCATGAACCGCCAGAACATTGGGATGATTATAGTGTGACATCCCGGCCACCGCCGCCGCATTCTCCCGGATTGTATGATTGTAGATGATATGGTATGAACCTACCAGACCGGCCAGGTTAAAGGTCTTTGACGGCGCATAGAAAGCGGCGGTCCGGCTGGCCGCATCCGCACTGACCGACTGGGTCGGAATATGATGATAGGGCGGCATGACAATATCACTCCAGATTTCATCGGAGATGACAATCACGTCATTGGCCTGATACACCGCCATCGCCTTTTCAATTTCTTCTCTTTCCCAGACCCGGCCGCACGGATTGTGCGGCGAGCAGAAAACGGCCACATGGATATGCTCCTGTTTAATCTGCCGGTCCATATCGGCATAATCCATCCGCCAGATGCCGGCATCATCTTTGACCAGCGGACTGAATACGGCCCGGCGGCCCAGTGATTTCATAACCCCTAAAAAGCCGATATAGCAGGGTGAATGCAGCAGCACGGCCTGACCCGGCGCCGTATAGGCCTGAATGACGGAGGACACTCCGCCCAGAACGCCGTTTTCATAGCCGATGTCTTCCGGCTTCAGACCGGTTACGCCGTTGCGGTTTTTCTGCCAGTCCGTAATGGCGGAATAATACTGCGCCGGCAGATCAAAATAGCCGTACAGCGGATGATTGGCCCGGCTGATGATGGCTTCGACAATTGAAGGCGCCGTGGCATAGTTCATATCAGCCACCCACATGGGGATTTTCGAAAAGCCCGGCTTAACCTGGGCATCAGGGATGGGAATCCGGTCAACCGCCAGGGCATCCCGGCCGGTGCGGTCTATGACTGTTTCAAAATCAAAGGGCATTGCAGTCTCCTTTACTTATTTTTCTAATTATAAACCCGTTGGCCCTGTCAGGACATCATTTACCGGCCGGCCCGGACTTTTTTTCCATTTCTGCGGTATAAACAGCCAGTTTATGCTTGCCCCGGCCCTTGGCATAATATAGCGCCCGGTCAGCCCGCTGGTACAGGGAAATGAAATCATCGCCCGGGCGGCACCGGGCGGCTCCGACACTGCACGACAGAACATCATGACCGGCCGCCGCCGGCCAGACAAATTCTTTCAGCCGGACTGTCAGATGGCTGACGGCTTTCTGCAGGGTGGCTGTCGCCTTCATGCCCGGCAGATAAGCAATAAATTCATCGCCGCCCAGCCGGGCCACAATGTCTGAATCCCTGAACTGCCCTTTGATGGCGGCCGCCAGGGCCACCAGGGCCCGGTCACCGTAATCATGACCGTAGCTGTCATTGATGCGCTTAAGATTATCCAGATCGGCAATGATGAACATGCCGGTGGCGTTTTGCTGGTTCAGCAGCCGGTTGATCAGGGCCTGGGCGGTAACCCGGTTGTACAGGCCGGTAAGCCCGTCGGTTTCAGCCTGCCGCCGGACCGACAGCTCTTCCTTCTTGCTGGAAGTTATATCGCTGATGACAATAAACGCTTTGATATTGGCTGTATAGGGATCCGTGATCATCTGTACGGCCGCCCCCAGCCAGTGCAGACTGCCGTCAGCCGCTTTGATCTGCCACTGCTGCTCGCTTTTGAGCCGGCCGGCCTGGTAATCCTGCCGCAGGGTTTTGGCGGCCAGAAAACTTATTATTTCTTTTTTCGGATCAGCGGAAGGATATAAAGCCGTCAGTCCGGCCATAAGGCGGGTGTAGCCGGACTGGTTTTCCTTTTTCAGCTGCACCGCCATCCGGCCGCCGCAGCTGTCAACGGTATCATTGCTGATGTCGGCTTCCACATAGAGAATGTCTTCACTGTCATTGCGGCTGACATTCTGCAGATAGCGGGCATATGCCAGATCCCGCAGATGCTGACTGGTAATATCGGCCACCGAGATAACCGCGCCGTAGCTTTGCTGGCGCACATCTTTCAGCAGCGAGTAATGCAGATCCAGCCAGACTTCCTGCTGCTGGCTGTCCCGGGAATGGATTTTAACTTCACTGTAGTCACAGTCAGCCTTCATCAGGGCAAAGAAATCAATCAGGGCCTGCCGGCTGTCCGGGGCAATGTAGCCGGCTTCGATGATGCTGGTTGGCATATTGGTATAGCGGACAGCCTGGTGAAGCTGCCGGCAGTGCGCCGGATCCATCGCATTGATGATCCCGCTTTTAAAATCATAGTAATAAATAAGCCGGGCCGAATGCTCGGCCACCAGACGGAGAATATCCGTCTGCCGCTGCAGTTTTTCATTTTCCGCCTGCCGGATATGGGCGGCGGTATCATCAAGATACAGCGCGATATACCCGCTCTGCGCTTCGGACGAGAAGCGGCGCACCCTTTCAACTATCCAGACGGCTTGGCCGGTTTTGGTCAGCAGCCGGAAAGAAAGGTCGGCCTTTTCAATATTGCCTTTAGCCAGCTGGTCGCACTGCCGCTGCCGTAAAGGCCGGTCTGCCGGATCGACCAGATTAAAAGATTCCTCTGTAACTCCCTTAATAAAAGTATCCCTGTCATAGCCGCAGCTCGCCGGCGGCTGTCCGATGGCCAGATCAGCGGCAGAACTATTCTGATAGCGGATCGTTAATACGGCCGGTGCGAAAGCATCGATTATTTCTGTGGCCTCCGCCAGCGGCAGGCTGTCAGCCTTCAAAGGGTTCACCGTATCGGCCGGCTGTTTTTCAATCAGCCCGGTCAGCGCTTTTTCCCGATGATTGTCAGCGGCACTGAAGACCACCGGAACATGAGCGAACCTGTCATTGCTTTGCAGCAGGCTGACCAGTTCAAAGCCGCCGTCATCCAGACCGGCCGGATCAATGATGATAAAATCCGGAATCCGGCTGGTGAGCCAGTCTTCAGCCTGCCGGCCGTCACTGACGGCCACCAGCTGGCAGCCACTGTCAAAGACCCGGTCCAAAGCCAGGCGCTGTTCAAGTTTAGAACCAATAAGCAAGATTGTTTTGTTCATTTGGGTGCGTCGTTCTGCTGCACGGATCCAGCGATTAAAAAAAGGTAAACCGATTATAGCAATTTATTTTTATTGCGGAACGGCTGTCCCGCTTATTCTAAACTTTGCCGGCTTCTTTGACAATATCCCGGCCCTTAAAAAAGCTCTGCGGCATTTCTTCAGCCGCAGAGCCCTGATTACATGATTTTATTATTTCAGCCGGCGCTTCTCTTGCGGAAAGCCATCCGGAAAGCTGAATAGATGCCAGTCAGCACAATGTAGATTTCCAGCCGGCCCAGAAACATGCCGCAGATTTCGACAATGAGAGTGGCCGCATTGGTCGTCGTTCCGGTTATGCCGATAGACAGACCGACGGTCGAAAGCGATGAGGCAAATTCAAACATGCCCTCGGCCAGCGGCACACCGGCCGTCACCGTAATGGCTAAAGCACCGAAAATATAAATAACCAGATAGCAGCAGATAAAACCGGACGTCGATTTGACAAGCGAATCGGTGATCGGGGTTTTGCCCTGAACCCGGTAGTAATAAGGCGTCGTCACTTCATGCTCGGAAACCAGCTTGCTGCGAACCGTATTCCAGCCCGATTTCAGAAGAATCAGAACCCGGGTCAGCTTCATGCCGCCGGCTGTCGAGCCCAGCCCGCCGCCGATCAGCATCATCAGAATCATGGCGCCTAAAGCCAGTCCCGGCCAGTTCTGATAAGACAGGGTGCAGTAACCGGTCGTTGAAAGCGCCGAAACAATATTGAACAGCGCCTGCCGGAAGCTCTCGCCCAGACTCATATACAGATTAGTCGCCAGTGAAAAGGCCGTCAGCGGAACAAAGATCAGCAGCAGGACGCCCAGAAACTTCAGTTCGCTGGTCCGGAAAGCCTGCTTGAACTTGCGGCGCAGCATCAGCAGCAGCACCGCAAAGTTGGTGGTGCCGATCAGCATCAGCACAATGGTGACGCCTTCGATGGCAACGCTGTTGTACGTTCCGATGCTGTCGACCCGGTTGGAAAAGCCGCCGGTCGACAGGGCGCCCATGGTATGGATAATGCTGTCAAACACCGGCATGCCGCAGATGACATAGGCCACCGTGCCGGCTACCAGACAGCCAAGATAAACCACGAAAATCACCTGCACCGTTTCCCGCAGGTTGGGCATGATCTTATCCGGATGCCCTTCGGCATTATAAAGATCCATGAACTGCTTGCCCTGGATAAAGGCAATCATCACCATGACAAAGCCCAGACCGCCGCAGAACTGCATGAAACTGCGGTAGAACAGAAAGATCTGGGGCGTATCGGAAACATCCACCACCGACAGACCGGTCGTGGTCCAGCCGCTGACTGCTTCAAACAGTGACTGGACAAAAGTCAGTCTGTGGGATAGAAAAAAAGGCATGGCCCCGATCAGGCAGGCATAAATCCAGATATACAGCACGGTCAGATTGCCTTGGGCCGTCAGTTCTTCAATGCTGGCTGTCTTATCGCTCTTTTTGAAAAGCACGCTGATCAGCAGGCCGATAATAAGCGAAAAAGCCGCCGGGATGATGAAATAAACCGCGTTATCAGCTTCGTCCGGATAAAAGGGCAGAACTAAAAGCGGAACAAGGAGCAGCAGGCCGACAAGACCGGTGAGCTTGCCGATGTTGTTGCAGTTGGCTAAACGTTTCTTCATATTCCTACCGTCCGGTCAGAGCCTGAATGGCTGTAACTTCCTGGCGGGCGCTGGACAGCACAATCAGAACATCCCCGGCCAGAATCATGGTATCGCCGCGGGGAATTATATTGGTATCCTGGCGCATTATACAGCCGATAATTACTTCCTGGGGCAGATTGATCTCCATCAGCTTCTTGCCGACAACCGGCGCATTTTCACTGATAGGAATTTCCGCAATGGAAAGCCGGCCTTCTTCAATGGGAATGAGCCGGGCCATTTCATCAACAAAAGCCTGTCTTTCAATAATGCTGGTAATGGCGTTGGTGGCGCAGACCACCGCGTCAATGCCCATGGCCCGGAAAAAAGCGGTATTCTCGCCGTTTTTAATCGTGCAGACCGTTTTTCTGATGCCGAACTTCTTCTTGCATAATTCGCAGATGACCAGATTGTCGGCATCCTTCTCTGTCAGGGCGATGGCAATATCCATGCTGGAAGCATTGGCTTCATCAAGAATGTACGGCTTAGTGCCGTCACCGTTGATGACATGCAGGCCGTCGATATCAGCCAGCATCTTGCAGCCTTCGTAATCGGGATAGACCGCCGTCACCTTATAGCCCTTTTTAAGCAGGGAAACGGCCAGGGCCTTGGCCATATCAAAACCGCCGATCAGCAGTACCGATGTCTTCATATATTTTCCTCTTCCTTGTGATGATAGACCGCATCACCTAAAAGCCGGCTTATTTCATTGGCCGAAATAACAGCCGGGCAGATGGTATTGATGCCAAACTCATGATAAACACATGCTCTTTCCGGATCGTACAGCCGGCAGACCACATGGGGAACATGATACAGCTCCTTGGCAATCTGGGCCACCATGATATTGGTGTTGTCGTCATTAGTCACCGAGACAATGACTTTGGCCCTTTCAATACCGGCTTCTTTTAATGTTGAAACATCCGTGGCATCACCGACCAAAGTCAGGCCGCCGTAAGACGAGGACAGTTTGCGAAAAGAAGAATCGCTCTTGTCCAGCATCAGCACATCGGCGCCGCTGTCTGACAGTTCATTGGCCAGACTGCCGCCCAGCCGGCCGCAGCCGACAATGATCGTATAATCAGATTTTTTACCCTTTGGCATAAAATAGTTATTTTCTCCCTTCAAAACCCCAATGCCGCTATGCGGCTTTTAACTTCTATTCAAGGACTTCCAGCAGGTTTAACTATTCCATAACTTCCAATCCGCTCCGCACTTTCTCACAACTGCCAAGCTGTTTTTCCGCCCGGAACAGATGTCACCTCCTCAAAGCCTATCTATTCTAGTACAAAACCGGCCGATATACAATTAAACAGCCGGCGGCACTCTTCTTTTTTATTTGCGGTCTTCAATAAGCTGCACCTGGCCGTCTTTCAGATAGACGCGGCAGCGGAAAGGCTGGCGGACAATGCTGTCATAATCATGGCCGCTGGCCGCCGGCCAGCAGCAGCCGACTTTTAAATCAACGGTGCCGGTATTGACGAGCCGGTGGGCCCAGCTGCCGGAAATGTGGTGAACACTGCCCCGGCTGACTTTTTCCGCCCAGCATTCATTCTGCTGGTTCATCAGCAGCAGCAGACCCTGGCCGGCCAGGCCGAAATAATATTCGCTGCATTCCCTGTTGCTGTGGAAATGGCCGCGGGTCATGTTGGCCTGTCCGGAAACGATCACCGGCTTAAGCACCGAGACTCCGAATTCCAGCTCCCCGCTGTCAGGGCTCTTCTCTTTAACGGAATAGACTTCATACATGATTGTCTGGTCATCGATACTGCTGTCAGCATGATCAAAATAAGGAGCCATTTCCTTATATGTCTTGCGGTACAGTTCAACATTCCGGCCGGTCAGCAGACCGTTTTCCAAATCCAGAAAAACATTTGTATCAATTACCTGCATACCCGCCTGCCTCCTGGCCATTGCGCTGGCTGATATAATCAATTACCTCTTTCAGACTGGACCGGATTGTGCAGTATCCGGCCTGCTGCAGTTCGTCGATGTTGTACTGATCCGGCACGGCGACAACCGTCAGACCCGCCCGGTAGGCCGAAACAACGCCGTTGGCGGAATCTTCCACTACAATGGCTGTTTTCGGATCAACGTTAAACATCGCCATGGCCTGCAGGTAGATATCCGGCTCCGGCTTCAGGTTTTCCACCATGGAGCCGAACATATAGCCCTGCAGCCGGTTCTGCAGATTGTAAGGAGCCAGCCGGGCCGTGGCCCTTTGCTGATCAGTGGAAGTCACAAGATAAGCCTTGATGTTCTGGCTGGCCAGATAGGCCAGCAGCTGATCAACATACGGCATCAGCTTATAAGGCTCCGTCCGGTCCTTTTCCATCTGCTTGCGCAGGGTGTAGACAGCCTCAAACTGGTCCTGGGGCGGCAGCTTTGCCACTATGGAAGCCGGCAGCTGGCTGACCTTGGTGCCGCACAGATACTTGAACAGGCTGAAGTCCATGTCAACTCCTAAAACAGCGGCGGCCTTGCTCCACATGCCCAGACTGACGCTTTCGGAGTCAATCAGCACACCGTCCATATCGAATAATACTGTATCAATCATTTTGTTAATTCCCCCTGTTAAGCAAACTAGCGGGTGATGACGGTGCCGCACAGTCCTTTCAAGGCCTGCTCAGCCTTGTTAAGCGAAGTAATCAGAGCGGTGCCGTCATTGCGGCTGCCGCTGACAAACTGCAGACAGGCTTTAACCTTGGGCAGCATGCTGCCGACAGCGAACTGGCCTTCGGCTGAATACTGCTCGATCTGCAGCGCATTAAGCGATTCCAGCGGCTGGCAGTCCGGCTTGCCGTAATTAAGGCAGACGCTGTCCACCGCTGTCAGGATAACCAGCATATCGGCTCCGATATCAAGGGCCAGCCGGGCGCTGGTCAGATCCTTGTCAATGACGGCCGCCACTCCCTGCAGTCCGTCCGAAGTCTGGACTACCGGAATTCCCCCGCCGCCAGCCGCAATGACAATGTCATTGTCCGCCAGAAGCTGTTCAATTGAAGACTGCTCGACGATGCGCAGCGGCATAGGTGAAGCGACGACCCGGCGCCAGCCCCGGCCGGCATCTTCCATAAAGGTATAGCCGTTCTGGCCGGTCAGGGCCAAAGCCTGTTTTTTGTCATAGAACATTCCAACCGGCTTGGTCGGCCGGCTAAAGGCCGGATCATCCGCATCAACCACAACCTGGGTGATGACACTGACACACTGCCTTTTCAAACCGGCCCGGCTGAGCTGACAGCCGATGGCCTGCTGCAGATGATAGCCAATATAGCCCTGCGACATCGCCCCGCATTCGGCAAAGGGCATCGGGGCCGTGCCGGCGCCGTTGGCCGCCGCAAATTCCATGGCCAGATTGATCATGCCGACCTGCGGGCCGTTGCCGTGGGTCACGATTATCTCATTGCCCTGGCTGGCCAGGGCCACGATTGTTTCAGCCGTAGAGCGGACCAGCTGCAGCTGTTCCGCCGGCGTTTTGCCCAGGGCATTGCCGCCCAAAGCTATTACCAAGCGCCTTTTCATACCGGTTACTTTAAGGCGGCGTATATTACCGCTTTGATGGTATGCATTCTGTTTTCGGCTTCGTCAAATACCTTGGAGCAGCCGGAAGTAAAGACATCATCACAGACTTCCATTTCCTTCAGCCCGTACTGTTCATAAATCTTCTGGGCCGTTGTGGTATTGAGATCATGGAAGGAAGGCAGGCAGTGCTCGAAAATAGCGGTGGGCTTGGCATAGCCCATCACCTTTTTGCTGACCTGGTAAGGGCTGAGCAGCTTGATCCGCTTGGCCCACAGCTCATCCGGTTCGCCCATTGACAGCCAGATATCGGTATAGATAACATCGGCATTCTGACAGGCACTGGCCACATCTTCACTCATTTCAATGGTGGCACCGGTAGTAGCGGCAACGGCCCGGCATCTTTCAATCAGATCATCCTTGGGCATCAGATCCTTCGGTCCGCAGGCCACAAAGTGCATGCCCATCTTGGCGGCAACAACCATCAGGGAGTTGCCGACATTGTTGCCGGCATCGCCCATGAAAACCAGCTTGATGCCCTTGATATGACCGAAGTTTTCCCGAATCGTCATGATATCCGCCAGCATCTGGGTAGGATGGAAATCATCAGTCAGGCCGTTGAATACCGGCACGCCGGAATAGAAAGCCAGATCTTCGACCGTCTTTTGGGCATAGCCGCGGTATTCGATGGCATCAAACATCCGGCCCAGCACCTTGGCTGTGTCGGCCAGCGATTCTTTTTTGCCCATCTGCGATGAATTGGGATCCAGATAAGTAACACCCATTCCCAGATCCAGACCGGCCACTTCAAAAGCACAGCGGGTCCGGGTCGATGTCTTTTCAAACAGCAGAACCATATTGCGGCCGGCCAGCCAGCGGTGGGGCTGTCCGACAGCCTTCATCCTCTTAAACTCGGCCGCCAGATCAAGCAGATACTCGATTTCGGCTGGTGAATAGTCCAGCAAAGTCAGAAAACTGCGTCCTGAAATATTGATTCCCATTTTATGTGTCTCCTTACGGTTGCCCGTTGGTTTATTCCCTTATCAGCGGCATGCTCATGCAGTGCGGGCCGCCCCGGCCCCTTGACAGTTCACCGCTGTCGATCTCCAATACCTCGATGCCATGACGGCGCAGCAGCCGGTTGGTAACCTCGTTGCGCTGGTAAGTCACAATCCGGCCCGGAGCCAGAGCCAGGGTATTAGCCCCGTCATTCCACTGCTCGCGCTGGGCCGCAATATCATCATCGCCGCCGCAGACTATCAGATCAACCGCCTCCAGGCCCAGATAACCGGCCAGAATCCGGTCCAAAGATCCCGACTGCTCTTCGATTCTGATCCGCCCGGCCTGCAGGGTCAGGGCAAAGCAGCGCAGACCGTCCAGCACTTTGGCATGGATGGTGAACTTGTCAGTGTCGACCTGGGTCATGACGGTATCCAGATGCATAAAAGCCCTCACCTTGGGCAGGGTGAAAGCCAGAACTGTTTTAACAGCTGTCTTGTCGCTGCTCAGAAGACGGAAGGCCAGATGCTCTACCGCATCCGGCTCGCTGCGCTGGGAAAGCCCAACCGCCACCGTCTGGGCGGACAGCACCAGGATATCGCCGCCTTCAATGCTGAAGGCTTCATGATTCTGATACCACAGCGGCGCGGCCGCAAACAGGGGATGATACTGGTGGATATAGTCCAGATAGATGCTTTCCCGCTGCCGGGTTGGAAAATGCATGGTCGACAGACTGAGACCGCCGGCAATAATGGCTCCCGGATCCCGGGTGAAATACAGATTGGGCATCGGTGCCACGACCATTTCGGCCAGATCGGCCGTCATGTCTTCCAGCGAGCCGGCCTGCGGTCCGCCGATTTCTTTCAGGCTGACTCCGCTCATCGTTTTAGCGACCAGATGGCGGTAATCTTTGTCCGCCAACAGATAATCGCTCAGCCGCTGCTGCCAGTAGGCCGTATGAATATGGCCTTCCTCCATCCACCGTTTCAGAAATGCGCTGACGATTTCAGGATTCTGCTGCAGCACCTCGGCCATCAGATCAATCAGATAAACAACTTCAACCCCGTTGTTCTTCAGCAGTCTGGCAAAGGCATCATGCTCCTTGCGGGCCCGGCTGAGATAGGGAATGTCATCAAACAAAAACTCTCCGGCCTCGCTGGGAGTCATATTCAGCAGTTCATCGCCGGGTTTATGCAGCAGCACTTTTCTTAACGATGCTATTTCGCTTTCAACGTGCAGATTTGTCATTTGATAGTTCCTGTTTTTCACATGTGCTCTACAGCACTGACTCCGATCAGACTCAGCGCATTGCGCATGGTAATCCGGACGGCATGAATAAGACCCAGCCGCTGGTTGGTCAGCTGGGGATCATCCGTTACATTAACCTTGCAGACTACGTAAAAACTGTGGAAATGCTTGGCCAGGGTTGTGGCGTAGTTGCAGATCTTGTTGGGCATCCGGGTCGCGGCAGCATCGGCCACCACCTCGGTAAAGCTGCTCAGATATTTCAGCAGTTCGGCTTCCTTGGGATCGGTCAGCCGGTCATAGTGGCTTTCCGCCTTAAAGGCCGGGGCGTTTTTAATGATTGAGCACATCCGGGCATGGGCATACTGCACGTAATAGACCGGATTGTCATTGCTTTTCTTGCGGGCCAGATCCATATCGAAATCCATATGGGTGCCCACATCCTTGGAAACAAAGAACCAGCGGGTGGCATCAACGCCCACATCCTCGCACAGTTCGCGCAGACTGATGGCATTGCCGGTCCGCTTGGACATTTTGACTTCCTGGCCGTTTTCCATCATCCGCACCATCTGGATCAGATCGACCTGCAGACAGCCGGCCGGATAGCCCAGGGCCTGCAGGGCACAGCACATCCGGTTGATATAGCCGTGATGATCCGCTCCCCACAGATCGACAAGGTGGTCATAGCCGCGCTGCAGCTTATAAACATGGTTGGCGATATCCGGAGTCAGATAGGTAAATGAGCCGTCTGATTTGCGCAGGACACGGTCTTTGTCATCGCCGTAGGCCGTCGATTTAAACCACAGCGCCCCGTCCTGCTGGTAAGTCAGGCCCAGTTCATCCATCTTGGCCAGGACCTGGTTGATCCGGGCGCTATTATTTTCATAGAAGAATTTCTCGTGAATCCAGGAATCAAAGCTGACGTTGAACAGCGCCAGATCTTCTTTGATCCGGTCCAGTTCCACCCGGCTGCCTTCTTCCTTGAAATATTCCAGTCTTTCCGCCGGATCAGCATCAAGCCATTTTGCGCCGTCTTTGCGGGCAATCTGGCGGGCAATTTCGATGACATCGGCGCCATGATATCCCTCTTCGGGCAGCGGATAGGACTGCTGGAAGCAGTCAAAGTAACGCGAAATCAAAGACTCGCCCAGCATTTCAATCTGATGGCCGCCGTCATTGATGTAATACTCGCGCAGACAGTCATAGCCGGCCGCTTTCAAAAGCCGGGTCACGCTGTCACCCCAGGCCGCCCCCCGGGCATGGCCGCAGTGCAGCTCGCCGGTCGGATTGGCCGACACATATTCAACTAATATCTTCTGGTTATGCCCGGCCTGACTGCAGCCGTATTTTTCATCGGCTTCGATAATGCCGTTGATAATATCGGCCAGGGCCGCCTTCTGCAGCCGGATATTGATAAAGCCCGGATTGGCCACGGTAATGCTTTCCGCCTGCGGCAGCTCTTCTTTCATCCTGTCAGCGATGGCCTGGGCAATCTTAACAGGAGCTGTTTTCAGCGGTTTGGCCAGCCGCATCGCCGCATTGGTCGCAAAATCGCCCATGGCGGCATCCTTCGGTATCTCAACCATAATCTGCTGACTGGGCAGCTTGATTTCATACAATTCCTCAACCGCCCGGCTGACAGCGGTTCTGATTTCACTTTCGATCTGGCTCATAGCTCCTCCTGCTTCATGCCTTTCCATTATATGTTATTTTGCCCCTTTTTCATACACCGCCGGCCCCTTTTGCCGCATCAAAGCAGCCTGAAATCCGGCCCTCCGGCACAATTCCGCAGGTCCCGTGAAAAACAGGGCGGCTGATTACAGCGGTGTATGGCGGCTCTGCAGCTGCTCATACATATAGTAGAAAACGGCCAGCTGGCCTTTGTAGCGCTTTTTCCAGGGCTTGTTGCGGCCGATATAATGGACAACAGCCGTATTGCTGACAACCCACTTCATGTCCATTTCATCCCGGAGGACCGCGGCGGTAAACAGCCTTTCGGTCATGTTATAGATCTCCGGCTCAACCAGTTTGATTTTCCGGGAATAAAGCCCGTATATGACATCCTGGTCCGGCAGGACAAGCTTGGTGCGGTTCTGCCGGATATATTCGTAGACCGCTGCCACGTCCTGATGCTGGCGCAGCAGCTTCAGATTGATCAGCATGACACCGGAATTGATGTAGTTTTCCATCTCGTCAGCGCCCAGCCTCATCTTGTTGATGGCGACCATGAAAGTATTGACATGGGATGCCGCGATGAAATAATTGCGGTCAAAGCTCATCTCGTACAGTTCTGTCAAAGGCTTCAGGACGACTAAGTCCGGGTCAAGGTACAGAATGCGGTCAAGCTTATCCGGCAGCAGCTGGGCCGCCAGAATGCGGTAATAGATCTCCTTGGGATAGCGGTCAGTAACCGGAGCCTCCTTAAACGACTCGCTGCTTACTTTGACATCCGTCAGATGCAGCCGCGGGCTGTCAACCGCCTTTTCCACACCCTGCAGATCGCGCCTTGTCAGGGTCTCGTTCATGACATAAACGTTAAATTCATTCTGCCGGTCGCTGAACAGCAGCGAATACAGCATCACTTTCAGATATTTAAGGTAGTTGCGGTCCAGTGTGACCAGAATATTAATCATTGTTGCATCACCCGTCTCCATTATATAAAGCCGGCCGCCGTCTGTTCAAGACGATGACCTTCTTTCATAATAAAAACCTGCCTTCAGCAGCAGGTTTAGAAGCGATTATGCTTTCATTAATCCAATTCAAACTGGCCGGTATAAAGCTGGTAATATTTTCCTTTCTGCTTCAGCAGATCGTCATGGTCGCCGCGTTCAATGATGACGCCGTGATCCAGAACCATAATGGCATTGGCGTTGCGGACCGTCGACAGGCGGTGGGCGATGACAAACACGGTGCGGCCGTGCATCAGATTGTCCATGCCCTGTTCAATCAGCGCCTCGGTGCGCGTATCAATTGAAGAAGTGGCCTCATCCAGAATCAGCACCGGAGCATCGGCGACAGCCGCCCGGGCAATAGCCAGCAGCTGGCGCTGGCCCTGGGACAGATTGGCGCCATCCGAAGTCAGCATGGTGTCATAGCCATTGGGCAGCATCCGGATGAATTCGTCAGCATTGGCGCATTTGGCCGCCGCTTCAATCTGCTGGTCAGTGGCATCCAGCTTGCCGTAGGCAATGTTTTCCCGCACCGTGCCGGTAAACAGGTGGGTATCCTGCAGCACCATGGCCAAAGAGCGGCGCAGGGAATCCTTGCTGATGTCTTTGACGTTGATGCCGTCATAGGTGATGGTGCCTTCATTGATATCATAAAAGCGGTTAATCAGGTTGGTAATGGTGGTCTTGCCGGCTCCGGTCGCTCCGACAAAGGCGATCTTCTGACCCGGCTTGGCATAGAAAGAGACATCCTTCAGCACCGGTGTGACGCCGTCATAACTGAAGTCAACATTGTTGAACCGGACATCGCCCTTCAGCTCCACCAGCTGACTGCCGCCGGCGGTTGGAATTTTCCAGGCCCATTTATCGGTCTGTTTTTCACATTCGACAGCGCGGCCGTCATCCTGAATTTTGACATTGACCAGTACGGTTTTGCCCTGGTCCTCTTCCGGTTTCATGTCTATGACCTTGAAGATCCGCTCCGCTCCGGCCAGGGCCGCCAGGATGTTGTTAAACTGCTGGGAGATCTGGGTGATCGGATTGGAGAAATTGCGGGTGTACTGCAGATAAGAAGCCAGCGAGCCGATATCGATAGTGCCCTGAATAGTCAGCCAGGCCCCTAACGTGGCACTGACCGCATAGTTTATGTAGGACAGGTTATTCATGATCGGCATCAGAATTGAGGCAAAGGTGTTGGCTCTTGTTGAAGCTTTGCGTGCTCTTTCATTGATCTTTTCAAATTCATCCTTGGTAATCTGCTCGTGGGTGAAAACCTTGACGACCTTCTGGCCGGCCATGGTCTCTTCCATGTAGCCGTTTAAAGCGCCGACCGCCGCCTGCTGCTCCTTGTAGTTTTTAATACTGCGGGAGCCGATGGCCTTGATGATAAAGAGCATGATAATCAGCATGATGACGATCATGACAGTCATCAGCGGGGAAATCCAGACCATCATGGCAAAGGTGCCGATGGCGGTAATAAGAGACGAAATGATGTTGACCGCGCCCTGGCTGACCGCCTGGCGGATGGTATCAACATCCGAGGTGAAGTGAGCCATCAGCTCGCCGTGGGTGTGGGCATCAAAATATGACAGCGGCAGATCCAGCATCCGGTCATACAGTTCAACCCGCAGCCGGTACAGGGTATGATTGGTGACATTGACCATGATGCGGTTGGAGGCATAGCTGCACAGTGAGCCGACAATATAAACAATTGCCAGAAACACCAGCATCTGAATCAGCGGAGCCAGCTTATCGGCTGTTAAAGTCTGGCCGACCAGCGGCAGGATGCCCCGGTTGATAATCGGAGTAAGCATATAGGTGCCCACAATGCCGGCCACAGCCGACAGAATAACCATCAGGGCAACAACCAGCAGCAGAACCTTGCTGTCAGACATATAGGAAAGAATCCGCAGCAGGGTGCCCTTGAGGTTCTGCGGCTTGGCACCGCTGCGCCGCAGGCTGATATGTTCGTTTTCTTCTTTACGCGGCATCCGAAGCCACCCCCTTCATCTGGGTCTTGTAGATATCCTGATAAATAGCATTGGTCTGTAAAAGCTCGGCCGGACTGGCACAGGCCTGCAGGCGGCCGTTGTCAATAATTGCCACCCGGTCCGCATCCATGACCGAAGAAATGCGCTGGGAGATGATAATCGTCGTCGTCCCCTTCAGCTGGGTGGCCAGAGCCGTTCTGATCTGACTGTCGGTAGCCGTGTCAACGGCACTGGTTGAGTCATCCAGAATAATAATCTTGGGTTTCTTTAGCAGGGCCCGGGCAATGCAGAGACGCTGCTTCTGGCCGCCGGACAGATTAACGCCGCCCTGGCCCAGATCGGTGTCATAGCCATCGGGAAAGCCCTGGATGAATTCATCGGCGCAGGCCTGACGGCAGGCCTGGATTATCTGCTGGTCATCGGCCTCAGGATCACCCCAGGCCAGATTCTGCCGGATGGTGCCGGAAAACAGCACATTCTTCTGCAGCACCATGGCCACAGCATCCCGCAGCGTCGCCAGCTTATACTGCCGGACATCCATTCCGCCGACTTCCACTGTTCCTTCAGTGGCATCATACAGCCGGGCAATCAGCTGGACCAGGGTGCTCTTGCCGCAGCCGGTGGCCCCTAAAATGCCGATAGTCTCACCTGACCGGATATGCAGGTCAATGTCACTGATGACATTTTCCGCCGCCGTCTGGCTGTAGGAGAAAGATACATGATCAAAATCAACGGACCCGTCGGCGACATCTTTGTCACTGGGGCCGTCGGTAATCAGCGCCCGGGACATCAGAACTTCCTTAATCCGGTCCAGGGAGCTGCGCATCTGCACAACCATGATGAAAATCATGGCCAGCATCAGCAGACCCATCAGGATCTGGGAAACATAGCTTAAAAAGCTGATCAGTTCACCGGTTGTCATGGAACCGGCCATGATATAGTTTCCG
This sequence comes from uncultured Erysipelotrichaceae bacterium, assembly GCA_964436975.1. Taxonomy (GTDB): domain Bacteria; phylum Bacillota_I; class Bacilli_A; order Erysipelotrichales; family Erysipelotrichaceae; genus CAYTET01. The sequence continues at coordinate 1,572 of CAYTET010000007.1, read as the reverse complement.
CCATACCACAGCACGGCAATGATGCATCCGTAAATGACAAGCTGCATGATCGGCTGCATAAAGGAAATGATCTTTTCAGCCTTGATGGAAGCATCGACAAGCTCCTGCGTCGATTTATTGAAGCGGGTCTTCTCATAATCCGAACGGACATAGGCTTTGACTGTGCGGATGTTGGTCAGACTTTCCTGAACCGTCAGATTAAGGCCGTCGTACTTTTTCAGCATCGCCTTGAAGCGCGGCACCATGATATTGCCCAAAACGATAACGGTTACCGCCACCAGCGGAATCGCCACCGCAAAAACCACAAACAGATCTTTGTTTATTGTATAGGCTGTTATCGCCGCTAAAATCATCATCAGGGGGGCCCGCACCATCATCCGGGTGGCCATCATCAGACCCTGCTGGATGTTGTTGACGTCAGTGGTCAGCCGGGTCAGCAGCGAAGACTGCTGAAACTGGTCGATGTTCTCAAATGAAAAGTCCTGGATCTTCTCAAAGACGCCCTTGCGCAGTTCGGCCCCGAAGCCGACACCGCCCTTAGCCGAAAAATAACTCGACAGCGCCCCGGCAATCAGCGAACCGATCGCCATGGCCGCCATAATAAGGCCATAGTGAACCACTACGCTCAGCTGGCCCGAAGAAATTCCGATGTCAACAATCTGGCTCATGATTTTGGGAATATAAATCTCCAGCACCACTTCAATGGAAATGCACAGCGGCGCCAGCAGAATATAAGGCAGATACTTCTTCAGATAAGGGGCTATTGCTTTCATAAAACCTCCTTGTTAGCAGCCGAAGCGGGCTGCAGATTGCCGATAATGCGGCGCAGATAAGCTTCTATCTGGGCCAGCTCTTCCGGGGCAAAGCCGTAGAAAATGCTGTCAATGGTCCGCTTGAAGGCCTTATGGCCCGCATCCATGCCGGCCTGGCCGGCCGCTGTCAGCCGCAGCCGGCAGATCCGCCGGTCATCAACCGCCGGGGTTTTAGCAACCTGGCCGCTGTTGACCAGCCGGTCAATGGACTTGCTGACCGAAGCGCGTGAAATGTTAAAATAGGTGGAAATGTCGCTGAGACAGCACTCCGGATGTCTCTCTATATATACCATGATGGGAAACTGTCCCTGATGCATCTGCTGGCTGTTCATGGCGCGGTCGCAGCAGTCATGATGCAGCCGCATCGCCTGCTTGACAAGGCTGAACAGTTCTTCCTGCTTAGTCATAGACGCCTCCTTTTTGATATTGTTGCCCGGTATATTGTAAACCGGTTAACATTCTCGATAATATACTTCCTGTATCATGATGTCAACTGCTGATCGCAATTATCCAGCAAGCCGGCCGCGGCTGGCGGATCAGCCCGCCCGGACCGGATGCTGCCAGCATGCTATAATGGGCTTAGGGCCGCAAAGGGTGACAGGTTAACAGAAAAACCCGTCCCTGCATAAAACGTTTATCTGTAAATGCGGCCGTCCGAAGACGCCAGGCATTGGGTATTTATTAAGGCCAGGAGGCCTGAGATATCGGGAGTTTGACAGTTAGCGGTGCAATAAAAGCAAGAGAATAACGACAAGCCCAG